>JAYTKG010000230.1:0-5694 GCA_043730435.1 Acidimicrobiia bacterium
AAAGCCGCCCGACACGCCACCATCGACACATGCCCCGACTGCCAAACCCGCTACCTCGGCACCCAACGCTGCCCCGACTGCAACACCTTCTGCACAAGCTTCGGCCCCGGAGCACCATGCCCCCCACTGCGACGAACCCGTCGCCATCAACGACCTCATCACCAACGAAATTCAACAATCCACTTGACATGCTACGCCCCTGGGGTGTCTAACTTGGCGACAAACTCCTCGGACTGAGCCGGACTAGGCAGCACTCCCTGGATTGCGATCCGGACGAAACCCGTGGATTGCGGACTGCGCAGCATTGGCCGCACTGGTTGTGCGGGACTCTTAATCCGCAGGTTCTGGGTTCGACTCCCAGGGGGCGCACAACAAAAAGCCTGGTCACAGCAAATTTTCGTCGATCTCCTGCACTGATGGTCATCGATCTGGCGACTAACTTGGCAACAAACTTCGGAACCTACGGGGGACGGATTGCGGGCACTGTCAATACAGACGTCCAACCAGCACGAGCGCACCGGCGAACGGTGCCACCGATCGCTTGTCGGACAGACAGGGTGTCGTCGATGGATGTGATGACGGACGAGATCGTCGACGTGGTGGTGAGTCATGATGCTGTATACAGACGCGGGCCAGTGGCAGAACGCACGCAACAACACAACAATCGTCCCAAGGGCCATTACACCGGACGCAAGGTCAGACGCGGAACATCAACTCGGCGGCGTTTCGTTGCGGGTTGACGTGAACTCGAGTCCCATCGACCGATGCTTCGCCGGCGCGAGTGGGTTGCAGGGAGTCGATCGGTTCCGTGAGGCAGGACACGCGTCTGCATCAACATACATCAGGGTGTATATTGGTGGAGTGGCTTGTCGGATGCTCTTTTCGAAGACGTTTATCGCCATCCGGAACACCTGGCCGGCGGCGGTTATGCGATCACCGTCCAGCGGGTCGCGCACCCAGCCCGTGCCGTCGATATCGGCATGGGACGACGGGTCGGCCAACACCGAGAACACCGGCTTCGGAGTGGCCTCGATCATTGTGGACGCCGTAACTCGCCTGGTTTCCGTACCACGACTTGCCGCGCCAGAACTCATCGCCACACCCCGCTCATCTCCAAGGTGCCGGTCAACCTGCCATCGGGCATTCGACGCGCGATGTCGGTCGCTGCCCGGTAACACAGATGGGTCATGGCACTCCTTCGGTAGTCGCCTGCGCATTGCAGGGTCCGACACTCGGGGAGATACCCAAAACCCGTCGCTGATAAACCTGGTCGGACCCACGTCACGGTGTTGAACTGCGACTTACTTACTCGAGCGCCTTGGATCTCGGGGTCGGGTTTCGAGAGCGCAAGTCGACAGGCCACCCTCATTCCTGTGTGATCTCGGGGTCGGGTTTCGAGCGGTGGTAGTAGGTGCGTGCTTTATGTCGGGCGCCGCAATCGGCCATGTCGCACCAGCGGCGTTGCGCGTTGCGGCTGTGGTCCTCGAACAGCCAGTCGCATGAGGGGCAGTAGCGCAGCCGCTCACCTGGTGAGGCGACGACAAGTACGGCAGCGTCGATCACGACCGGATCAAAACGCTGCTCAGCCACTGGACTTCGATCTGGCACCCATCGCAGTGTTACCGGATCGATCTCACGACGCGCGAAGGCTCCTCGCGCCAGCTCGCTGAGTGCCGCGACCGCGGTTCTCGGCGGGAAAGCGCCGATAGCGAGGGGTCGAATCGCCAAGTCCAGCATCGTACGGATCTGAACTGCGTGCTTGCGTTGCGCCTCACTGACCGGCCCGGATGGGAGTCCTACGGCAGCGAGCCAAGCGGTCACGTTCTTCGACGACTCGAACCAATCGTGGCACCGTTCGTGCCCCGGCCAGCTCACCGTGTTGAGGAAGTCGAGCGCGAGTCGTCCACCGATCAGCTTGTACGTACCGGAGTAGTTACCAGCATCAAGGCGTAGCGGTTCCATGGGACGACATCTTACCAGTCATAAGACGTTGACTGGTGACGAAGCCTGTGAGTAAAATCTCACCACTATGATGGGCTATAGATGGTGATAACCCAACCCTGACGGCTCGGGCGCCTCCGCATGTATGGTTCGTCGGCTCAGCGATTTTCCACTACCTCGGTCCGTCGTTCGCAGTGCTGCTGTTCGCCCGAGTCCCGTAGGAGGCGTCGCGTGGCTCCGCATCACGTCGGCGGCTGTTGTGTTCGCGATCTGGCGGCGGCCGTGGCGGGTCTTCTTCGCGTCCAGTGCCGCCAACCGACGACTCATGGTTGCGCTCGGAATCGTTTTCGCAGCGATGAACTACAGTTTCTACAACGCTATCGACCGGCTTCCTCTCGGCACCGTCGCAGCAATCGAGTTCATCGGACCGATCGCCCTTGCTGTCAACGGCGCCCGCACACTGCGCAACGGCGTCGCTCTCGGCTCGGCGATCGTCGGCGTGGTGCTTCTCACTGACATCCGCATCGCCGGCGAACGCGCGGCCTTCGTCTGGGCCTTCAGCAACGCCGCACTATTCGCGCTCTACATCATTCTTGCCCACCACATCGCCAACGCCGACCCGGCCTCGAGCCCCATCGACAGGCTCGGCGCATCGATGCTCGTCGCGGCGATAGTCATTGCGCCCATCGGCATCGTCGATGCCCGTGGAACACTCGGAGATCCCGTCGCACTGCTCGCCGGTATCGGCGTCGGCATCACTTCGTCAGTCATCCCCTACGTCTTCGATCAACTCGCAATGGCCCGCCTCGCTCGATCCACCTACGCGCTGTTCATCGCGCTGCTCCCGGCCACCGCCGTCAGCATCGGCGTGATCGTCCTAGCCCAGATCCCACAAGCCATCGAAATCGCAGCAGTCGGCCTTGTGATCATCGGCGTTGCCATCCACAAGGAGCCCGCATGAACGAAACGAACTGCGAAATACGCATCGGTGCAGTGTGCTGGAACCAGTGCAGCGACTGGACCTCGCTCCTGCAAGCCGGAATGCTTGCCGACCGCCTCGGCTACGACAGCTTGTGGACATGGGACCACCTCTACCCGATCGTGGGCGAAAGCACAGGACCTAACTTCGAGGGATGGCTCACGATCACGGCATGGGCGGCGCGGACCGACCGGATCCGTGTCGGTCTCCTCGTCGGTGCCAATCCGTACCGGGAACCCGCCCTTGTGGCCAAGATGGTCACCACACTGGATCACATCAGCAACGGCCGCGCCATCCTTGGTGTCGGCGCCGCGTGGGCCGCGGACGAGGCCGCCGCATTCGGTATCAACATGGGCAGCAGTTCCACCGAACGTCTTGCGTGGCTGGGTGAGGCACTTCCGATCATGCGCGGCATGCTCGACGGCACTGAACCCTCTGCGACCGGTCCCCGGTACCAGGCCATCGGCACCCGGAACCTGCCTCCACCGATTCAGCAGCACCTCCCGATTCTCATCGGCGGCAAAGGCCCACGCATCACGCTACGCCTCGTCGCCGAGTATGCCGACATGAGCAACATCGGTGGCGACATCGACAGCATCCGCATCAGCGAACAAACACTTCTACGACACTGCGACACGATAGGCCGTGACCCCGCAACCATCGAACGCACTATTAGTATCGGCTCAATCGTCGTGCGAGACACTCAAGCCGAAGCCGACATCGTCGGACGTCGAGTCTTCGCGCAGAACCAGGCAGACGACTGGAAACACATCCACGGAACACCCGACCATATCGCTGAGCAGCTGGCGCCATTTATCGACCTCGGCTACCACCACATCCTCGCCAACTTCCCGGCACCGTACGATGCCGAATCGATGACCCGGTTCGCCACCGACGTCCGACCGCTTCTATCCCAGTTACGACGCGATCGATAGCGCCGGCGCTCCAGAGCGCTTGGCGCCCGCGACTCGATGACCGACGCACACCCGAGAGTGCCGGGCGGATGGTGCCCGCAGACAGCGAAGGTACCGAGTTCTGCACTTCGAAGAGTGACGACGAACGTAACGTAACGACCCGCCCGGGGTGAGCGACGGCGGCTTCAACGGCTTCGGCCGCGGGTTTGATCGCCGACCGTCGTTACATCTCGCTTCGCCGTCTCGAGCACGCAGGTTTGAACGCAGCCACGACAGTTGAGGTTTCGTTCGGGCGTTCAACGGGTAGGCAATGGGGTCTCTGGAGATGAGGTACGTATGGCGTCGATTGCGCTGTTCCATTCGGTACTTGGGGTGAGGCCGGGCGTCAACGCCGCCGCCGATCTGCTGCGATCCCACGGGCACACCGTCCAAGTAGTTGATCAGTACGACGGGCGCGTTTTCGAGGACTACACCGAGGCCGACAAGTTCGCCACCGCGATTGGTTATCCGGCATTGATGGAATCGGCTTTGCGGCTCGTAGAGGACATACAGGGCGGATTTGTCTGCGCCGGATTCTCCAACGGGGGCGGGATGTCGGAGCATGTGGCCAGCCTTAACCCAAACGTGCAGGGCGCTTTGCTGTTCTCCGGTGCGATGGATCCGAGCGTCATTGGTATGGGTGAGTGGCCGAAAGACGTGCCGATACAGATCCACTACACCGAACACGATCCGTTCCGAAACCAAGAATGGATCGAAGCGGTAGGGCAGCATGTTGCTAAGTCCGGCTCTCGCGTAGAGACGTTCGACTACCCAGGGCGCGGGCATCTGTTCACCGACCCGAGCCTTCCCGATGAATACGACCCGATTTCAGCAGCCAAACTTTGGGATCGGACCTTGGCCTTCCTTCGACGTATCGAAAACAGTTGAGCTCCGAGAATCGGTTCGGCGCGTCCCGAAATGTGATGGGTGCATGATCTACACATGACATCGACTCTCTCGCTCACGACGTTTGACGCGGTCTCGGCTGCCTTGAACGATCTGTACCTCGTGCCGCCACCACCGCCGACAACGATCGGGTGTGGTGCTCTCGCGATGTTGCGTGGATCGATGGCCCGATTTAGTTCTGCCGAAAGCCACAGACTGCGTCGCCTCGCCGTTGTAGCTGCTATCGATGCGATTGACCTGGCCGAGGCCCGCGACGTCGCCTTCGAGTGCACGCCGCGTGTGTGCGCAGGTGGTCGTGTCGACCTGGTCGACGAAATCGCCTTCGCTGTCCCGAGTGCCACGATGCTGAAACTGCTCAGCATCGCCGGTGATCATGGCGCGTTGATCGCGGATATCGGCGCGATCGCCGCCGTCATCGGCCGAGGAGCAGAGTCCACCCCAGACGGTGAGATGGCCAGCGAACGGGTACTCGCCGCGTGCTCAGCCGATTCGTCGGGAACGGTGCCGGTTGTGTCGATCCTGTATCAAAACTGTGACGCTACCGCGGCGCTGGTGATCGAATCGCTGCTCGCCCGACACCGTCACACCGTCCGCGCCGCCGCGGTGACTCGCACGACGCGCGTCGCTACAGCGGATGTGACCATCGACGACGTCACGATTCCGGCGGGGGCGACCGTGGCGCTCGATCTGGCGAGCAGCGGGTTGGAGTTCGGTGCCGGTCCGCACGAGTGCCCTGGCCGTAGTCTTGCTGAAGCGATCGTCAACGGAATCATCGGGGCGCTCGACGCCGCCCGGTTCAAGATCATCGAACTATCTCCCGCCATCGGTGTGAACGGGCGGCCCGAATCGATCGTCATGGGAACGATGTCATGAGCGCCCCCTTCGCCGAGTTTGGCCTTGCTTACTCCCCTCTCG
>JAYTKG010000231.1:0-2558 GCA_043730435.1 Acidimicrobiia bacterium
GACCGGGAGTTAACGAGGTGGTCAATCGAGATCGTCGACATTGCCTGGCGTCAGGCGTGGGGCCTCTTCGATCGGGGCGAACTCGTCGGGCACGCGTGGATGATCGATGAAGGCTTGCCTGCTCCCGTTCACTCTGTTGGTTCGGTGGGTGCGGCCGCACTCTGTGGCTCAGGATACGCCGCCTGTTACATACGCAGCGGCGGTGCGGTCTACCCGGTGTGTTTCAACACGCCCACCTCGTCCAGTTGTTAATCGTTCTCGGCCTCGATCATCATTTCTCATGTAGAAGGAGAGCCAGTTGAAGAACCGGAAGTTGCGTTTCAGCGTGTGGGCCGTGTCCTGCGCGGCGTTCGGCATGTCGTGCGGTTCGCGTGAGGTTGCAGCACCACCCGCGTCCGTAGCCGCAGTAGATGTCGGGGACTCCTCGACTGTAGATCCAAACGAGTTCTTTAACGCAGTAAAGGCCACTCTCGATGCGCTGTACGGCACACCCGCCCAGCGAGCAGCGGCAGATCAAGCGCGGTTCGACGCCGAACAAGATGCCTACGCGGCGTGCATGTCCGCAGCCCGTCAAACGTATCTGCGGCCGACCACCCAGGTGACCGAGCAGGTCGAATCGTATGTTCCCAAGATGTGGCTGCCCGCCGACGAGAAATTTGCGGCCGTCGATGGGTTTGGCGGCTTTACACACTTCGCAGGGCCGATTAGCGTGCAGGCCGATAGCTACAACAGCCTGTCCGTAGACGAGCGCGCGGCGTACGACACGGCACTGACCACGTGCACCAACGAAGTGCAGAACAATTCACAAGCTGGGGCCTCTCTGAATCCCGAGGCAACACGGCTGGCAGCCACGCTCGAGGGACAGCTACGAGTGGCGACAATGAAACAGCTCGGCGGCGCAATCGCAACATATGCGTCGTGCATGAGCAACAGCGGTTACCCGCGTATCACGAATCCCGCCAATGCTCAGGACGGCGCTCAGGAATTGATTGCTGAAGCTGGCCTCAACAACACCGACGACCCGGCGATACTCGCCAAAGCGATCGACTTCGATCGCGGCGTTGCCGTCGCCGATGCGCGCTGCCGGTTGCCGCTCGCGGCCGAGGTCGCGGGTGTGTTGCAGCCGATCTATGACCAGTGGATCACCGAAAACCGCGCCGCCGTTGATACCGCCGTACAGGGTTGGGGTAGCTAGGGGTATCGACATGATCGCCCGAACCACGACGGGGAGACAGCTCGCGGCGCTGATCCCGGTTGGCTCAACGCTATGGGTGCCGGACGGCTTGTTCGATGTCGAGGTCCACGCGGTGCTACGGCGTTGGGACATGGATCGCATCTCACCGCTCCAGACATCACGGCCAGCAGAATGCGTCTTGCGGCTCTTCGATTACGGCGAGCCGTCACAGCCGATCAACGACTCGTCAACGCTGCGACCTTGCCGATCGTGGCACGACCGCTACCCGAGCGTTCGTTGCCATTATTGTAATACATTAATCTCGTGCGTCTCCATCGATCCGCGTCCAAGCACGGCGTAGCCTCAGCTCGGACGACGCATGCATTCGAGCAGAGCATCACTATCGCCCGACCTCGACCCTGACTCCGAGCCGCCAAAGATTCTCATCATCGGACCCGACCGGTCCGGCAACTTGCTCGAACTCATCGCCATTGTGCTCGCCGACGACGAACTTCTCGTCATCCATGCCATGCCCTTGCCATCAACCTTCTACTCGCTGCTCCCCGACCCAACGGAGTGAACATGACCAAGACACCACCAAACATCACTGCAATCGGACGAGTTCTGACGGACGAGGAAATCGATGCGATCGCCGATGACGTCGCCGTCCGAGACTTCGACGTGGAGGCAATCCGTCGGCGAGGCCGACCTGCACTCGGGTCTACCCCATCTCGGCTTGTTCCTGTCCGGCTCGACTCGGACCTTCACGACTCGCTTCGTGTTCGAGCGATCAAGGATCACGCCACCAGCAGCGAGGTCATCCGCGCCGCGCTCCGGGAGTACCTGGCGTCCTGAACGTCGATCTTGGCCCAAGGCGGCCAACCGCGCGACTCGCGCTCACGACCACAGCAGCGGCGGCCGACCGGTGGGCTGCTGAACAGGACCGTTGAGAGATTGACGTGCAATGGTGGACCTCACCTCGCGGTTCTCAAGCCTGTCCACCTCAGTCCTTGACGTCTGCCGCAAGGCAACTACCGGAGCCCGGACGACCAGGGCAAGACCCCGGACACTTCCTGATCGCCAACGCCAAATCCGGCTGTCTGACGACGAAGTCGATCAAATGGTCATCGACTACAAATCGGGTCAGCCCATCTGTCAGCTAGTTCGCATGTATGCAGTCCATCGCACAACAGTCTTGGAGCACCTCGAACGCCGAGGCGTGGCACGTCGGCCGAACGTCCGCAAGTTGACTGATGGCGACGTGAACCGCGCCGCCCATTTGTATACCAATGGTGCTTCGCTCGTCCGCGTTGGCGAAGCGTTCAGTGTCAATGAATCTACTATTCGACGCGAGTTCAGCGTCGCAGGGGTTCAGATCAGACCA
>JAYTKG010000232.1:0-1527 GCA_043730435.1 Acidimicrobiia bacterium
CCGTACCTGATGCGCTGGCCGGCAAAGTCACTTGAGTAGGTGCTGGAAGTAAAGTCCTCCTGCTGCAGCTCAAGGGTGCCGGTGTTGGTCGCATCTATAGTGGTATTGTACGTGAAGGCATGGGTGCCGGCGGCATCGGTCAGGCCGCTGGTCTGGCCCAAGCGATTATAGTCGTAATGAATCGGCGTCGCAATCGATGTGGTGCCGTCGGAAGCAGTATAAGCTTCATCGATCAGTTCGCCGGTGGTCGGAGAGTAAGTGTACTTCGTGATCTGACCGCGGGCGTTGGTCTTTTTCCAGAGCTGGTTTGCCGCAGTGTACTGGAAGGAGACGGTGTTGTTCTGCGCGTCGACCTTCGAGGTGAGGAGGCTCGTGTTCGGATCGTAGTTCCAGGTGGTGGTCGCGGTAGTCACCGCGCCGCTCGGCCAACCGGCTGCGGCGAAGTTGGTGTACGAGACCTTGGCGAAGGTGTTCAGCTTCCACTGGCGGCCCATCGCATCGTAGATGGTTTCCGTGGGGATGGTGTTCTCGCCCCATTGGTGGACCTTGCGGTTCAGGACATCGTAGTCGCAACGCGTGAAGAGATTGTCGCGCGTGTCGCCGTTGATGCCCTTGTTCGGATTCGGCGCGGCCACGACGCTCACCCGGCCGGCGAAGTCGTAGGTGTAGGCCTGCTGAACCACTCCGGCGGCATCGGTGACGGTGGCCACTTCCATGGAGTTGGGCTTGTAAGCCGTCGTGGCGGTCCGGCCCTGCGCGGTGGTGCTGATCTGGCGACCGAGGGTATCGTACCCGTAGGTCGCACCGACCCCCGCGGTATCCACGGAGGATTGCAGGAGACCGTTCACCGAAACACTCACGGACGGAGTGGTGGAATTGGACGCGGTGGTCGTGTTGGTGACCGTCTTGGCCAGCTGGTTGAGGGTGGTCACCGACAGGGTCTGGTTGCCGTAGATATCGGTGGCGGTGGACTTCGCGATGGTCCCGGCGGGGAAGTTGTTCAGTTGAGTGTCGGTTCTGCTGACCTGCTTGACCGTATTCAGCCCGCTCTGCGCGTAGACGCTCTGGGTGCTGGTGGCAAACCAAGTCGCACCGCTGTTCGGATTGGTGAAGTTACTGTCCTGCTCGGTGATCCGGTCGTTGCTCGCCAAAGCCAGCGTGCCTCCGCCGTCGATATGCGTGCCCTGCCGCTTGAGCTGGCCGAAGGCATTATATTCGTAGAGCGAATCAGGCGAGCCGGTCTGCGTGGAACGCATGAGCTGGCCTTTGTTGTTATACACGAAGGTTCGCACGATATCGGCCCCGCCATTGTAGCCGGGCGAGCGTTGTTCCACCGGGCCACCCAGCCGGTCGGTGTAGGTGACGGTCGCTGCGGCGGCGAGACCACCGGCATAAGAGGTGTGCTTCATCCGCGCGTAAGCCCATGAGGTGTCCACCGCATGCAAATGGGACTGCGAAATGACCCCGGTGCCCGAGACGCTCTTGGGGCTGCCGTCGAGGTAGTTTTCCGCAATCACGGTGCCGCCC
>JAYTKG010000233.1:0-19653 GCA_043730435.1 Acidimicrobiia bacterium
CTGAGCAGCCACCCAGCCAAACACCCGAAGGGAGTGTAGACGTCTTCCTTCCCTTTGCGTCGGGGCGAATAGGGTCGCGGAGTGACTGCTGGCGCTACACCTCAGGGTGTCCGACGGCGAGTCGCCGGGGGCGACGACGCCCCGCCGTTGAACCGAAGCGGCTACGGGGTGAGCGCCGCTGCCAGTACCTCGTCGATCTTGCTGGCGAAGGTGAACGTCATGGCATCGCGCACCCGCTGTGGCACGTCATCAATGTCGTCCTCGTTGCGCTTGGGCAACACCACATGCGTGAGTCCGGCCCGGTGGGCTGCGAGCACCTTCTGCTTGACGCCGCCGATGGGCAACACGTTGCCCTGCAGACTGATCTCGCCAGTCATGCCGACCTCGGCACGAACGGTGCGACCCGTCATCAAGCTGACCAGCGCCGTTGTCATGGTGACGCCGGCGGAGGGGCCGTCCTTGGGAATTGCTCCCGCAGGGAAGTGCACATGCACCTTCTTCGACAACTCGTCGGCAGAGACACCAAGTTCTTCACGGTGAGCCTTCACATATGACAGCGCTATTTGAGCTGACTCCTTCATCACGTCGCCCAGTTGTCCGGTGAGGATGAGACCGGGCTCACCTTCTGACGTTGACACCTCCACGAACAACACGTCGCCGCCAGCACCGGTGACCGCAAGACCGGTGGCCACGCCAGGCACGCTTGTGCGTTCGGCTACTTCGTTGTGCACCTTCACCTTGCCCAAATACGGCTTGAGGTCATCAACCTTCACGGGCACGATGGAGGGGTCAACGCCAACCTTGGCCGCAACTTTGCGCAGCAGTTTGCCAAGTTCACGCTCCAGTGAACGCACGCCAGCTTCGCGGGTGTAGCCGCCAATAACGTTCCGCATCGTTTCGTCCGTCAGTTCGACTTCATCGGGTCGCAGGCCGTTGCGTTCGATCTGGCGCGGCAGCAGGTGATTGC
This sequence comes from Acidimicrobiia bacterium, assembly GCA_043730435.1. GTDB lineage: Bacteria > Actinomycetota > Acidimicrobiia > Acidimicrobiales > Ilumatobacteraceae > JANMCE01. The sequence goes on from JAYTKG010000233.1 coordinate 968, forward strand.
GGGCGATGAAGACCTTTTCGTCCTCGGTGTAGCCGTCGAGACGCACCAGTTCCATGCGATCAAGCAGCGGTCCGGGGATAGTGTCGGCAACGTTTGCGGTGGCGATGAAAACCACATCGGAGAGATCGAGTTCGATCTCCATGTAGTGATCCCGGAACGTGTGATTCTGCGCCGGGTCGAGCACTTCGAGCAGCGCTGCGGTCGGGTCGCCCGACCAGCCGCCTGCCGCGAGCTTGTCGACCTCATCCAACAACACGACGGGGTTCATGGAACCGGACTCGGCAATCGCCCGGGCGATGCGACCGGGTTGCGAACCAACGTAGGTTCGGCGGTGACCGCGAATCTCGGCTTCATCCCGCACGCCACCTAGCGAGACACGGACGAACTCGCGGCCCATGGCACGGGCCACAGATTCACCGAGCGAAGTCTTACCCACGCCGGGAGGACCAACGAGCGTGATGACGGCACCGTCGCCACGGCCGCCGGTGTTTTCGAGTTCACGTTCGCTACGGAGCTTGCGCACGGCCAGGTATTCGACGATGCGATCCTTCACATCATCGAGGCCGTAGTGGTCGGCATCGAGCACCTCACGGGCGTTCAGCAGATCATGATTGTCATTGGTTGTCTTGCCCCAGGGCAGCGCAAACACGCGGTCAAGCCAGGAACGAATCCAGCCTTGTTCCGGGCTCTGGCCACTCGTTCGTTCCAGGCGTTCGATTTCGATTTCCACCGCCGTGCGGACCTTGTCGGGTAACGGCGTGTCGGACAGTTTGGCGCGGTAGTCGGTAGAAGGAATGTCCTGATCCTCACCCAGTTCCTTGCGGATGGCGGCCAGCTGTTGGCGAAGTACGAACTCGCGCTGGTGCTTCTCCATTCCCTCATTTACGTCGTGGCGAATTTGCTCGTTCACCTGCGTTTCGGCCAGAAGTTGTTTGGCCCATGTGAGCACCAGGTCGACGCGCGCGCCGAGGTCAGCCGTCTCCAAAATGGTGACCTTGAAGTCTTCATTGTCTTCGGCCCAACCGGCAACGGCGTCGGCCAATGCACCCGGAGCGGTGACCGAGCGGAGGATCTCCGGCAGACGACGAGAGTTGCGCAACGACGCCAGTTCTTGGATAACAACACGCAGTTCGCGAGCCATGCCATCAACCCGAACGCTGGCCATGCCCTCGGTGATCGGCTCGGCCTGAACAAACAAACCAGCCCGCTCACTCACCACTCCGGCGCCAATGCGAGCGCGCTGGATACCGCGCAGAATGGCGGCGCGCTGGCCGTTGGGGAGGTCGCCGACATTCTCGATCTTGGCGATCGTTCCGACGGTTGCGTGGCGACCGTCGAGGTTCGGCACGAGCAGAACCTGACCATCACCCTCACTTCCGGAAGCGACAGAAGCACGAGCCTCATCACTATCGAGAGCGATCGTGACGATTGCACCCGGAAAGACCACGCCACCCGGCAATGAAACTACCGGAAGATTCAAAAGCGTCGATGTATTGTCCATGCGCTCAACATATCGACATCCGTCAAAATACCAACCCGAAGTTTTCTCCGGCTAGGGCGTGAAGTAGGCCTGGGAATCGATGAGGACGTCGGTTGAGGTGAAGCTGTAGAGGCTGGTAGTGGCGGCCCCGCCTGCGGTAAGGGCCTTGCCTTTGGTGATGGCGAGGGCGGCGCGGTTCTGGCCGGCGCGTTCAAAGTTGACGTTGGACGCAGTGGGCGGTGTGCCATCCGAGAAGAAGGCGGTCATGAAGCCCCATCCACCCGTGTTCACGGCGGTGAGGTTGTACACGAAGTCTCCCTGCGTCTGTCCGACTGGACCGATGGAAGCGGTTCGAGTTTCACCGGGGTTCCACGGCGTCTTGGTGTTGCGGGTGTCGAGTACTCGCGTGGGCGCAAGCGTCTGCAGCAGACCGGAGCCCGATGCGCCCGCGGAAGAATCGGTGAACCACCCCGCAACATCAGCAAGCAGATCGGTTTGGGATGAGGCAAACATGCTTATTTTGCCCGTCGCACTCACGGGCACGATGACAAGGTTGGCCCGGACATCATTCCCCATCGGGTTCAGGGACGATGCTGTCGGAATGGGTTTGTCACTCGGCCACACGGTGACGAATCCCGCGTCGGCAGGATTCGCGGTGGTGACCACCATGGCCACCGCCGACACGCCGCTCGCAGGCACGCCACCGCGACCCGTGACCTGCAGGTCGATCGTGCCGCCAGCCGCCACCGGACTTGCGGCAGCTACGCCGGTAGCGTTCCGGGTGTCGAGAATTCGGGTCGGATTCGTCGATGTGAATCGGCCATCACTCGCCGATGAAGTCGGCAGCCAATAGCCCGTTACATCCGCAATGAGATGCGCCGCGGTATCGACGTAGATGTCCACACTGCCGCCTGGGCTCACCGGCAAAATGGCTGCGTTGGCGGAGGTCTCGCCCGCGTACGCGAAGTTGAGATTGGAGACAGCGGGCTGCGAGTACCCGGTAGCCCACGCTGTCGCAAAGCCGGGCCCGGCCGGTGCAGTACCGGTGAGGTTGATAGCAATTGCCGTCGCATTGGCGGGCACGACGGAAACGGGAAGACGGAACGATGTAACCGACTTCGCCTTCGGCTTGCCAACGGACGCTCCAAGGTTTTCACGCGTGTCCAGCACGCGTGTGGGTGTGATCGGCACCAGGTGACCCGGGCCCGGCTGGGCGACCACCGCTGCCGAACGAATGCGGTGCAACTCACCGCCGCCCAAGAACGTTGTGTAGTACATCGACCAGCCGGAGGCCTCCTGCACCATAAGCATGTCAGTAACTTGACCGACACCGGTGGCAAAGGTGGTGACCGTGTTGCTCGTGCCGAGTCCGCTCACTTCAAAGATCTGCTCGCAGCCGAAGTCAGCGTAGAGATACGTGTTCCCGGGCTTGCCGGTCCACCCCGCTGGCGGCAACGCCCCACCGGTGATGACGTCGCACTTATTGGCGTGATTGTAGGCGTGAAGAGGATTCGTGATCCCCGGCGGTGGTGTCGTGTCACAGGGGATCGTGTTTCCAGTAGCGCAAAGGCCCTCGCGGGAGGGCCAGCCAAAATTTGCCCCGGCAGCAAGCTCATCGATTTCTTCCTGCGTGATCTGGCCGACATCGTTGATGAGGAACCGCGTGCCAGTTGCGTTGTTGTCCGGGATGATGCGGAACGGGTTCCGTAGCCCGAGCGCGTAGATTTCGGCACAATTCTTGTCCGATGTCGTGTCACCGCCGATGCCGCACCGCACGCCGCTCGGAAACATGTTTCCAGCCGGGATCGTGCCATCAGCCTTTACCCGAAGGATCTTGCCTGACATTGAGTTTGTCCGCGGCGCCGGGCTGCTTGCCGCGCCACCTCCGCCATCGCCGACGGCGACGTAAAGCAAGCCGTCTTTGCCGAAGTGGATGTCTCCACCGTTGTGGTTGCCGTTCGGTGATCCAATGTTGTTGATCACCACAGACTCACTGGCGAGCGGCAACGTGGACCCGAACATGGTGAAGCGCGACACCATGTTCTTGCAGCCGCCACCGGTGTCTCGGGTGGCGTAGATGTAGACGTGGTTGTTGGTTGCGAAAGCAGGGTCGGCGACGACACCGAGCACGCCCCGCTCCGAGTCTTTGCAAATATCCGAAAACGTGAGGATGGCCCCGGACACGGCGACACCGTCTGCACCGATGAGATACACCCCGCCCTGTTGGCCCGTCACGACGATGCGTCCGTCAGGGAGCGGCCCGATCGCCGTCGGCGACGGGATCGGCGCTACCAAGCTGTCGGTGAGGCCCGACGGCAAGCTCACTGCACCGGCGGTCACGCGCACCGTAGGCGCCGTCGTCGCGCACGAGGCGAGCAATGAGGTGGGCAGGGCGAAGAGCGAAATGCCGACACGGCGTAGCAGTGACACAGAGTCCTCCGATGTAACAGGCGCCCGATGTATGCCCGACGTTATCCGAACGACTTCGTCACCGTGCGTCGGCGCGGAGTTCACACGCCGTTCACAATCGAGCAACGGGACGGAAACTGACTTTTGGAAGCATTGACCGGTATGCCCAAGACTGGGCAACTACCTAAGACGCACTACCCGAGGAGAACCCGTGGCGTACCAAGCCGAGTACATCTGGATCGATGGCACCGAGCCGACCCCGTTGCTTCGCAACAAGACCAAGGTCCTGGCCGACGGTGCCACTCCTGGCATCTGGGGCTTTGATGGCTCATCCACCAATCAGGCGCCTGGCGACAAGAGCGACTGTGTGCTCAAGCCGGTCTTCCAGTGCCCGGACCCAATCCGCGGTGGCAAGAACATTCTGGTGCTCTGCGAGGTCATGCTCATCACAGGCGCACCGCACCCGACCAACACCCGCGCCGCGTGTGTAAAGGCTGCCAAGAAGCACGCCAAACACGAGTCGTGGTTCGGCATCGAGCAGGAATACACCATGCTGAAGCTCAACGGTCGTCCGCTCGGCTTCCCGGAAGAGGGCTACCCCGCCGCTCAGGGCCCGTACTACTGCGGCGTCGGCGCAGGCCGCGTTGTTGGTCGTGACATCGTGGAGATGCACACCGAGGCATGCATCGAAGCCGGTCTTGAAATCTCCGGCACCAATGCCGAGGTCATGCCTGGCCAGTGGGAGTTCCAGATTGGGCCGCTCGGCCCGGTGGAAGTGTCCGATCACCTCACTATTGCTCGCTGGCTGCTGGCGCGTATCGCCGAAGACTTCGACGTGGTCATCTCCATTGATGCCAAGCCGGAAAAGGGTGACTGGAACGGCGCTGGTGCGCACACCAACTTCTCCACCATCGGCATGCGCCAAGACGGCGGCATGAAGCTCATCGAGAAGGCCTGCAACGCTCTCGGCAAGAAGATCGAACTGCACGTCAACAACTACGGCCACGACATCCAGAGCCGCCTGACGGGCAAGCATGAGACCGCCCCGTGGAACAAGTTCAGCTACGGCATCTCCGACCGTGGTTCGTCGGTCCGTATCCCCTGGCAGGTCGGTGTCGACGGCAAGGGCTACATGGAGGATCGTCGCCCCAACGCCAACATGGATCCGTACACCGTGTCCCGTCTGCTCGTTGAAACCATCTGCTCCGCCCTGTAAAGCACACTGTTTCTAACGGCCGGGATACCTTCGGGTGTCCCGGCCGTTTCGCTTTTTGGGCGAGCGAGGCAGGTTTCGTATCAGATGGGTGATACAGGCTGCGACTAGCCAGCAGCGAGGGCGCGCCAGAGGGCTGGGTAGCTGCGGTACTCGAGGTCGTCGTTTAGGTAGCCGCTGGTGACGAGCTCACGGTGGAAGCGGGGAAGATTGCGCATGGGGATGCCGCTGTCACAGTGATGGGCAAGATGCCAGCCAATCCAGTACGGCACCACCACACTGCGAGCGAGCCAGTGTTGCCGCACGCTATGCGTGGTCTGACGGCGATCCTTTGACTGCTGCATGCCGCCGTGTTCGGCAACAGAACGCAGTCGGTTGATGACCCGCCATACCGTCATATAGGGAGCGAACCAGAGCAGCCAGTAGACCATCGGATAACCCGCCGCCGCGGACGCGACGGCCAAGAGCAACTGCACGCTGTAGATCTTGGCCACGGTCCGTTTCGCTCGGGCATCGCCATGCTTTAGCGCCGATAGTTGCTCTTTCAACAATTTCCATCCGGTCTGGCCCGTGGCGTCTCGCACCAGCTTGCGCCGGAACGATTCCTTCGTAATCGGGTAACCGGCGTAGAGGGCCATATCCGGTTCGTCCGGCCCGAACTCTTCACGATGGTGGGCCATATGGACACGCCGGTAACCGTCGGTGTTCGTGAAACCGACGTAGCCGAGCAGCCATCGCCCGACGATGTCGTTCGCCTTGCGATGACGGAACAGCAGTCGGTGCGCAGCCTCGTGCATAAGCGCGGCCAGTTGGGCAAGGGCACGACCCATCAGCAAGAACGCCACCACCCACGCAAACGGATTGTGCAACCAAACGACACCGGCAATCACCAAGGCCATCTGGCCGTAACAGCTCGCTACGGACACGGCGTTACGGAGCGATGGAATTCGCCGTAACTCCTCGCGCAACGCCGGAACCGCTCGACCGCTCGGCAAGATCTGTCCGTCGGCGACGGGCAGCGGCAGATGATCGAAGGATGGCACAATCGTGGCTGCCATAGTCTGAGCCTACGGCGGCCCCACCTGAAACGGCGAGCGAGGCCGGTTCAGTCTCAGACAGGTGATACGAACCGTGACGTGCTCGTGGTCAGCCCACCTGTGGTGAGCGAGAATGTGCAGATGAGAAAACGGCTGGGCGGAATCATCGAGCCGTTGCTCACCGCCACCGTCGTTGGTGTGATCGCTGGCGGCGGCGCCGCGGCGTTCCTGCACAGCCTGGCGTGGGCGACCCGGTCAAGGGAGCATCACCAGTGGCTGCTTTGGCTGCTGCCAGTGGCCGGTTTCGCCATTGGGCTCACGTACCACTACGGCGCGGGCCGGTCATTGGGCGGAAACAATCTGGTGCTCGATGAGATCCACGCGCCGAACGAGCACTTGCCTCGCCGACTGGCGCCACTCATTCTGATTGCGGCCGTTGTCACCCACTTGTTCGGTGGATCGGCCGGACGAGAGGGCGTCGCGTTGCAGGTCTCTGCCGGGCTCAGCGACCAGCTCACGCGTCTTCGCAAGCGCTCGCCAACTGATCGCCGCGGGCTGTTGGTTATCGCCATCGCGGCCGGGTTCGGCGCGGTGTTCGGCACACCCATAGCCGGCGCGATCTTCGCACTTGAGGTGCCCACGAGAGGGCGACTGCGCGGCGGGCGCTTGCTACTGCCGTGCCTAGTGTCGGCTTTGGTCGGAGATCGAGTCACCCGGGCGTTCGGCATCGTGCACCATGTCAATCCGACGTTCCCGTCCTTCGCCATGACCGGACGACACGTTGCCCAAGTGGCCGGGCTGGCCTTTGGTTGCGGTGTCGTCGCCTTGGCATTCATTGCAGCGGTACGCCTAGTAAAGCAAGCCTCGTCCCACATCGATTGGCCACCGCTGCGACCCGTGGTCGGTGGCCTCGTGATCATTGCCATGGTTGGCCTCGCCCACTCCCGTGCCTACCTCGGATTGTCTGTCCCGCTCGGATCTCTTGCGTTGGCGGGAACGCAGGTGGGCGTCTCGATGTTTGCGTGGAAGCTCGGCTTCACCGCAATCACGCTCGGAAGCGGGTTCCAGGGCGGAGAGGTCACGCCGCTCTTTGTCATCGGTGCCACCATGGCCGCGGCCGTCGGCCCTCACCTCGGCCTACCGGTAGGCGTCGCCGCAGCCATTGGTTTCGTAGCCGTGTTCGCGGCAGCGTCGAATACGCCGCTTGCGTGCACGGTGCTCGCCGTCGAACTGTTTGGCGGCAACATCCTTCCTGCCGCGGCCATCGCCTGCGCGGTCGCCACGCTGGTGTCGATCCGTCGCTCGATCTACAGCGCCCAGCGATCGACGGCCGACCTCACCACCTCATCCACATCGGGCGGATGATCGCTACGGAGACGGTGGCGGGCTTGGTGGCGACAACGGCGCGGGCGCCGCGCTGCGAGTGCTGGCCGCCAAAACAAAGAAACGACCGTACGCACCTCAACCGAAGTTGAACGTGCGGACGGTCGTTTACAGGGATCCCACCACGGGGAACGGACTAACTCGCGGTGGCAACTTCGATGCGAGCCTGAGGCCATTCGGCCGCGGTGCTCAGGGCCTCTTCGGTCTTGGCTAGCAGTTCGGCCGAGTTGAAGGCGTGCGCCGGGTAGCAGGCGATGCCGGCCCACTGGACCATGGTCTGGTCGACCTCGCCGAGGCAACGACGGAGACGCTCAAGTGTCCATACCGCACCGTCTTCGGGCGTGTCTTCGAGGATGAACGCGAACCGGCCGTCATCAAGGTGACAGGCAATGTCGGAGTCACGAAGCGTCGTGCGAATGGCGTGAGACACCTTCACCATGTCAGCTGGAATGCTGCGATCAGGGCCGACCGAGACCGACACGAGCGCAACCGAGACCGGGCGAAGGTGACGCTTGGCCGCTAACACGCGAGTGTCGATGGTGGCCTTGAAATACTTCTCGTTGAAGAGCCCGGTGATCGAATCGTTGATCGGCTCGTCGGACGGCATCACCGGCAGGGCACCGTGGGCCGTGGCAACCGAGGCGGCCGATGGGGCAGACGGCGCGGAGAGGGCGGGTTGGCGAGCGGCTACAAAACCGAGCGCGGCAGAAACAAGCGCAAACAGTCCGGCCGCAAGCGAGAAGGCCTTCTGACCGTCAAGCATCCCGGCGAAACCCGCCACCAGACCGAGCCCGCCAGCGACAAGGGCGACCAGCTGTACCTTCTTCATGCCGCACCTGCTCGATGGAGCTCTGCAATGCCGACAATGTCGTTCATGATCTTTCCTAGCTCGAAATCTTTCGGTGTGTAGACGGCTGCAACCCCTGCAGCAAGGAGTGCTTCACGATCTGCTTCAGGGATGATGCCACCAACGATCACGGGTGCATCAACTCCTTGAGCTCGCAAACACTCCATGACGGAGGGGACCAGCGACAGATGGCTGCCCGACAGAATGGATAAGCCAACGACATCGGGGTCTTCGTCCCGAGCCGTCGCGGCAATCTGCGCGGGCGTAGAACGAATGCCCGAGTAGATCACTTCCATACCTGCGTCTCGTGCGGCCACAGCTATCTGTTCGGCACCATTGCTATGTCCATCAAGGCCTGGCTTGGCAATTAAAAGACGAATTCTTCCGCCGGGCACCATTTCGACCCTTTTTTCCACATTTTTTCGCAAGTTTTGGCTTCGACCGACCGCGGCCGCCACACCGGTTGGTGCCCGAAACTCACCAAACACCTCGCGAAGGACATCGGCCCACTCCCCCGTCGTCCCTCCGACGCGAGCCAAAGCAAGCGTCGCAGGCATCACGTTTTCGTCCGTTTCCGCCACCCGACGCAGCTCACCCAGCGCCCCGGCCACCGCCTGCGCGTCGCGATCTTCCCGCCATGTCGCCAACTCGGCGACCTCCTCGGCTTCCCGTGCCGGATCCACCGACAGGATCGAACCCTCCCCGGTCAACGGAGACTGCGCCGTCTCGGTAAAGCGGTTCACGCCGACCACGACCTGCTCGCCGCTCTCAATTTTTCTGGTGCGATCGGCCAGGCTCGACACCAGGCGGCCCTTCATCACCTCAATAGCGTCGAACGCGCCGCCAAGTGCCAGCACGTCGTTGAGTTCCGCCTGAGCCGCAGCCTTTAGATCTGCGGTGCGAGCCTCGATCACGTGTGAGCCGTCGAAGATATCCTCGTACTCCAGCAGATCGGTTTCGTACGCCAACACCTGCTGCATCCGTAACGCCCATTGCTGATCCCAGGGCGTCGGCAAACCGAGCGCTTCGTTCCACGCCGGAAGTTGCACCGACCGCGCCCGCGCCGACTTTGACAGCGTGACCGCCAGCATCTCCAGCACGATGCGCTGCACGTTGTTTTCGGGTTGGGCCTCGGTGAGCCCGAGGCTGTTTACCTGAACCCCGTAGCGAAAACGGCGGGCTTTGGTATCGGTGACCCCGTAGCGATCACGGCCGATCTCGTCCCACATCTCGGTCATGGCCCGCAGCTTGCAGACCTCTTCCACGAATCGGATACCTGCGTTCACGAAGAAGCTGATAGAGGCAAACACTTCGCTGAACACTTCAGGCGCGACCTGGCCCGAGTCGCGGACTGCGTCGAGCACGCCGATTGCCGTCGCCATCGAAAACGCGATCTCTTGCACAGGCGTGGCTCCAGCCTCCTGCAGGTGATACGAGCACACGTTCATCGGGTTCCAGTTGGGCGCATGTTGTGCGCACCAGGCAATCATGTCGACGATAAGGCGCCGGCTAGCGGCCGGCGGAAAGATGTAGGTACCCCGAGACAGGTACTCCTTCACGATGTCGTTCTGTGTGGTGCCTCTTAGCTCTTCCGGGGCCACACCCTGTTCTGTAGCGTTCGTGACATAAAGGCCGAACAGCCACGCTGCGGTGGCGTTGATGGTCATCGACGTGTTCATGGTGGCTGGCGCTATACCGTCCATAAGGGTACGCATGTGGCCAAGGTGCGCCACCGGCACACCGACCTTGCCCACCTCACCGGCGGCCATAGGGGAATCCGGGTCGTACCCCGTCTGCGTCGGCAGGTCGAAAGCGATAGACAGCCCGGTCTGCCCCTTGGCCAAATTGGTGCGGTACAACGCATTGGAGGCCGAGGCCGACGAATGCCCCGAATACGTGCGCATCAGCCATAAATTGCCTGGTTCGGTCGCTACCGCTCCGTCTCTCTCGGACTCGCTTCGCTCGGACAATGCCATAGCCGCCTAGCTTTACAGGTACCAATGAGCGTCGGTATGGAGGGCTTGGTCGAGGCGGCGAAGGTAGTCGACGCGGGGGATGTCGACCACGCCGAGGGAGGCGAGGTGGTCGGTTTTCCACTGCACGTCGAACAGAGTGAAGCCGCCTGCTCGGAGACGTTCGACCAGCGCCACCAAAGCCACCTTGGAAGCATCGGTGGCATCATGGAACATGCTTTCACCGGCGAACAGCCCGTTGATGGCTAGGCCGTAGACGCCGCCGACCAGGCGGTCGTTCTGCCAGACCTCCACCGAGTGAGCCCAACCCAAATCATGCAGCGACGTGTAGGCCTCAATGAACGGGCGATCAATCCAGCCGTGCGGTCGGTTCGGGTCAGCGCACCGCTCCATCACGGCACGGAACGACCCATCGACAGTGACGTCAAAGCGGCCTCGGCTCGAGCGTAGCGATCTACTGACGATCAGCCCGTCGAGTGGCAGGACACCCCGAGGATTCGGCGACCACCATCCGAGCCGACGGCGAGTGAGAGGCATGGGGAACAAACCGGTGCGATACGCCGACAGGATCGTGCCAGGCTCGAGGTCCCCGCCCCCGCACACCAAATCGTCCGGAGCATCGAGCGGCCACGGCAACTCCCAGCGGCTCGGCGGCGGTTCAACAGGATGGCGCGCGCCATTCTCCCGTCCGGACACGCGCTCCTCCATCGCACGAAGGGTAGCAGCCGACCGAATTCTCAGGAATGCGTCTCGTTCTTGATATTCAATCGCTCCCGCCACGAACGGTCATTGGGTGATCTCGCAGCACGTCCATAATTGTTAACTCTGGTTCGTTCAGACAACTCTATTTACAATATTTGCCGCTTTCTCCTGAACAGGCGCTAAAGGCCCCCAAGAGGCGAACCTGACGAACCAGAACGAGTGGGGAGAACTAGGGCCGGACGACTCTCGACACCCTCGGTTGAATCGGAAAAAGTCATGGTTGACGTCGGAAAGACAGCCGAGCACTCCGCAGGGTGAGGAAATAATGTGTACTGCCTGTAGTGAATCAAACCCTCATCCTGACGTCTGCGATAATCCGGCGTGCCCGACCCGAATCAGTCTGGGTGTGCTGACGCTCGGCGCACGCTTGCCGTCTCCGGCCTCGGCCACCTTTGCTCCCCCACGCCCCACCACGCGCTTGGCTGCCGCAGCACCCAGAACGCTGCCGCCGAACCTCATCGGGCCTCTGGTGCGAATCCCCGAGGACCGTCGCGCAGCCGTCAACGCGCTGCTTGAGAGGCGGGCGCGTCTGGCACAAGAACGGGCCGCCATCGACGAAACCGTTGAACAATTGTTCCGGGCTGCTCAGAAGGCCGGCGGACGCACCGCAGCCGCCACGGATCTGCTGTTTCCGGCCGATGAAGACCCCACCGTCGAATTGCAGGTGCTGCAGACCACTGTAAACGGTCACGTGCAAAGACTCACCGACCTGAGCGGCGAGGTCAGCGAGGTCGAGCACCGACTCGATGCCGTTGGCCGTTTCAAGAACAAGAGACGCGTTGCCCTCCAGGCGTCACTTGCCCGCCTCCGCTCCGAGGTGGACCTCACCCGCCAGCGCATCCAACGCTGTGACCAACAAGGTCAGGTTGCCGGCGCTGAGCTTCGAACGCGACTCACTACCGAAATGGGTCAGCGGGCTGAACAGATCTCTGCGCTCGACCGCTCGTTCGGACATGAAAGTCAGCTGCCCTGGGAGCTCAACCGATGGGATACCTGGCGGGCCAAAGGTACGAACTCCGTAGCCGAGATTCGCATTGGCGCGCTGCGCGAGTCGGTGGGCGGCGAGGGACTCGACGTGCCTCTCACCATCCCCTTTATCGGTGGAGGCAAGAGCATCGTCATCACCAGCGACACCGAAGAGCAACACACCCAAGCCAACGCTCTGTTGCAGTCGCTCGTGCTCCGCACGGCAGCGATGTTTCCGCAGCAGGCCAAGTACACCCTGCTCGACCCTGCGGGTAACGGCCTCGCATTCCCCATGGCTCGATCGCTCGCCCACCTTGCCGCCAGCTCCGGTGATGTCCGTCGCGACCTCGACGAAGTGAACGCCGAGATCCAACGGATCGTGCGCACGTATCTCGATCCCAGCCGTCCGTCGTTCGAGGACATTCCGGCCGAGATGCGGCTGGCCGAGCGCTACCACTTCGTGTTCGTGGCCAACTACCCGCACGGCTATGACCTTCGGGCCGTCGAGGCGTTGCAGACCATTGCTCGCACCGGCCCCCGAGCCGGTGTGTACGTCATTCAGCATGTCGCAAAAGGAAACAACCGGCCGACGGCGAATGATCTCAGCCGATTCGATATCGAGGATGCGTGGCGGCTCAACCTCGCTGAAGTCAGCCAGCCTCAGGCCGACATCTTCGGTTCACTCCTGCTCGACGATGCACCATCGGCATCGCTGCAGGAAGTCATCTTCGACCGGCTCCGCGTTGCTCCGCCCCGTGATCAGCCCATTGGATGGGAAGACCTCAATGCGTTGCCGGAGTCGGAGTGGTGGCAGGAAACCAGCACCGATCTCATCTCGGCGCCGATCGGTCGGTTTGGCGCTAGCGAGTTGATGCACATGTGGTTCGGCACCAACGAGTGGGAAGAACGGGCCTGCGTGCACGGGGTGCTGGGTGCCATGCCCGGCGCCGGGAAGTCCACCCTGTTTCACAACCTCATCACCTCACTCGCCATCCGCTACAGCCCAGAGGAACTGCGCTTCCATCTCATCGACGGTAAGTACGGCGTGGAGTTCCAGGCCTACCGCAACCTTCCTCATGCATCAGTCGTATCGCTGCGTACCTCACCGGCGCTGTCGCGCAGCGTGCTCGCCGATCTCGTCGAGGAAATGGGCCGGCGCAACACGATGTTTGCCAGGTCAGGCATGGCCGATCTGCCCAGCTACCGTCGCCGCGGCCAGCCGCACGGCAACCTCCCCCGCGTACTGCTCGTCGTAGATGAATACCAACAGTTGTTTGACGGCGACCGAGATGGTGAAGCCTCGGCCAACCTGCTGCGACTGTCACAACAGGGTCGCAGTGTCGGCATCCACATGCTTTTGGCATCGCAGCGTTTCGATACCGCAGGGATGCTGCACCGCGCCGACATCTTCGGCAACATGCACCTGCGCATGTCGATGCAACTGGCGCAAGCGGACTCGGCCACGCTCACCGATTTCGGCCTGAAGGGTCGCCGCCTCATCAGCGCCACCTGCGACCGTGTCGGTCGCCTGGTCATGAACGACCGCGCCGGCGACGACGAAGCCAACATCGCCGGCAAGGCTGCGCTGCTCAATTCCCGTCGGCGCGACGAAATCATCGCCATGCTGGCCCGCAAGGCGGCGCTGCTGTCGCGTGGTTCGTTCCAGGCCCGCACCGTGGTGTTCAACGGACCGGCCCAACCCGAGCTGCTGAACAACCCTCACGTACAGGGACTTCTCCTTCCAGGCGTCTGGCTCGACAGCCATCGGATGGAAGCTCTCGCTCGGGCCGAACAGCCCGCCGGCGGCTTCGGTGTTGGTGACTGGCTGGCGGCCGAGCGACCCGTCGCGCTCTTCCTTGGTCAGGAATTCAACGTACGCGGCCACGCCAACGTGGTACTGCGCCGTCGCCGCACAGAGCATCTTGTCGTCGTTGGCGAACGCCACCAAACGCGTATCGCCGTTGTCGCTGCGGCCATGATGAGCGCTGCGCTCGTGGAGCATCCGGCCAACCTGCAGGTCTGGACGAACGACCGAAGCGTCGATCGCGCTTCGTGGTCAGACGTCTTGGCCTCCACCACCGAGCACCTCGCCTCCCTCGGCGTTGATGCCCGCATCGGCCGCCGTTCCGAGGAATGCACGAGCCTGCTGAATGCAGCGATGGTCGAACTCGATCGACGCGAAAAGCTGTCAGAAGTCGAGCAGAGCGAAGCACCTACGCTAATAGTTGTCCTGAACGAACCGGACCGGGTGCCAGCCCTCCAACGCACGTCCGACGATTACGGCAGTCTTGAGTCGGACCTCGGTCGAACGCTGCGCTCGCTGCTCAATCGAGGCTCGGCGGTCGGCATTCACATGATCGTTTCGGTTGCATCGCTCGGCCTCCTACGAAGCGTACTGTCCGACAAAGCACTGCAGGACGACGTGCGTCACCGCGTCGTCATGCAAATGCCTGAGGACGATTCATTCGTGCTCGTTCGATCAAGCGCAGCGTCAAAATTGCAGGCTGACGGTGACCGGCCGTTCGCCGCGCTGGCGTTCGACACCCATCGCCAGGGAGTGGTGCGCTTCAAGCCGTACAGCATCGCGGCCCCCAACAGAACGTTCGCCGACAGCACCGAGCACGGCGACTTCATGACGCAGATCGCGTCGATAACCCAGCAGCTAGCGAGGCGCTTTGTCTGATTTCGCCGCTCCCTCTGGCATGCCGATTGCCTACCGCCCACCCGTCGCCGCCGATGTGTCCAGACGAATCACTGCGCTTACGGACCTCAGCGACGAGTACCAGCGTTTCACCGCCTACGCCCAGGCTGCGCAGGCCCACGCCATCTCGCAGGCCCGAGCCGTCGGCGAGTTGGTGCACCGTGCCCAACGCAGCGCCGCGTTCGCTGGGAACCTTTCGGAACGTAACGGTGCCGATCTGTGCGGCGTGGCCCGTTCAATCGAGGAGGCTCGCACGGAAGTCACCGTCGCAGGCGGCCGCGTAGGCGAACGACTCGAGGGCCTGGAGCGATCGCTCGACGTCGCACAACGCGCCCTTCAGTCGTGGGGCATTGCCCGATTAAGGGCGGGCGATGCACGTGAGCGGGCGACTCATCGCCTCGCGGCGGCCCGGATCGATGAGCGCCGCTTGGCCGCAGCCGCTGAGGCCAGAACCGAAACCAATTCAGTCGAGTTGCAGCGCGCTCAGCGAGACCTGAGCCACGCCCGCTATGACGTCGCCGAGTACGCAGCCGAGATTGAAGCAGCCGACGAACTGATCGAGCGATACGACCGCGCCGTCGCTGCGTGCGAGGCCGCAACCGGAGTGGCACAAGCCGCAGTTGACCGACAGCGAGCATGCCGTCAACTGATCAGCTTGGCGCTCGACCATGTGGACAGCGCAACTGCGGTGGCCCAGCAGACCATTGAGATACTGCGCCGGCAACAAGAAGCTGCCGGTTTTATGACCCGGCAGACCATCCTGGCCGCGCGGGCCGACGAGCACGCCGGGCGTCTCTTGACGACAGCCAACAGGGACTACGACGATGCCCAGCACCACGCCAGCGAAACGTGCCGACATCTGCTCGACGAGGCTGAGGTGTTTCGTTCACGGACCGGACGCAACGGGTTCCACTATGCCTGACGACATGTACCTTCGACTCCGCCAGCAGAGTGGGCACATAGCCGCCATGCGTCACGACAGGCCGGGTTTGTGGCGCGACGACACGATGCGCGACCTCGAACTTCGTCATGTGCATCCCCACGACTTGGCCACGACGTCATTGATGAACCGCCTCGACCGTCACGACGCTGCGTTGGACGAGGCAAAGGCCCTAGCGCGTGCTGTCGTTGGTGGAAACGACGTGGTCATCGAAACCGGCCAGGCGATGAACGGTGACCTCGCCCAGATTGCCCGAAGTGTGAAGGCCGCGCACGATCACGTCGCGCTTTCGTTGGCCGACGACGAATCGGCGCGGGCCGCCGAGTTGCACGTGATGCGCAAAGTTCAGGAGGCGAACCTCATCGGTTTCGGCGGCACGGCGGCATCGTGAAAGTCCTCACGCCGTATGACATTCTGGAAGCGGGGCTTTCACCTGAGCGTTCAGGATTCAATGATGTCGACGGATTCGATGTAGACCAACTCTTTCGTCGGCGTGCCGCGCAATGAGCCGGCGGCGTCGAGATCTTCTATGACTTGGTCCTGATCTGAGTGGACCTCGCCAAAGAGCGAGTACTTGGGCGGCAGGCTGGCGCCGTGGTCGCCGCTGATGATGAAGAACTGGCTGCCGTTGGTGTTGGTGTCGGGTCCGCTGTTGGCCATGGCCACCGATCCGATCACGTAGTCGCCGTCGTCCGGAAGCTCGTCGGCAAAGGTGTAGCCCGGTCCGCCAGTGCCCGTGCCCGTCGGGTCACCACACTGCACGACGAAGCCCGGCACGATGCGATGGCACACCGTGTTGTCGAAGAAGTGGTAGCGGGCGAGGACCACGAAGTTGTTAACCGTCTCGGGCGCGTACGCGGGGTCAAGCGTGATGGTGAGCACGCCTTTGTTGGTGGTGACCACCGCGCTGTAGTACTTGTCCTGGTCGATGCACATCGGTGGCGGCGCGACGAAGCTGGTCACTCGAGCTTCGGTACCGTCCGCCTTGGGGCACGGCGTCGGCACACTGAGGGCGCGACCCGGTTGGGTGGACGGCGGGAATTCACTGATGCTCGACGGCGGCGTGCCCGGCTTGGCGGTGCCGACGCCAGGGGTCGGAAAGCGGGCGGCGGTGGTCGGCGAGCCACCAAAGGCGTCGTCAGCGGTGATGCTTGACGTGCTGCGTCGACCGCTCAACGCGAAGGCCAACAACACGACGCCCAGCACGAAAAGTGATGTAGAGACGATCCCGAGAATTCGTCCGGTCGTACTGCGGCTCGGTTCCGGTACGCCAGCCTCTCGCGTATCTTTGCGGAGCTTGAACCCCGAGATAATCGCCGCTGGCCCAAGAATGACCGTCACCGGAAAACACACGAACAGGAGAACGAGGCTGAGGATACCGAGAGTCAAAACGGTGCTCGCCCGGTTCTCGAACACCATGGTGTTGATCATCGAACCACCCGGACCCATTACCTGGCCGTACACCGGAGGAGGCGGGGGCGGCTGTGGCGGATAGCCAGTCGGGCCCATGGCCCGGCCGTACGCCGGCGGCTGTGGCGGATAGCCACTCTGCCCGCCATACGGAGGCTGTGGTGGTGGCGGCGGTGGCGGCGGTGGCTGCGGCGGGACGAACTCGGGGTGATTGCCGGGCGGCCCGGGGAAGGTACTCACCTACTCCACGCTAGGGGGAGATGGGTCGGTTCTGTTTTGCCACAGCGCTATCCCTCAAGAATGACCACCGACTCAATGGTCACCAATTCTTTGGTGGGCGTACCCTGTTCGGTACCGGCGGCGCCAAGTGCGGTCAGCACGGCCTCTTGGCCTGGGTCGACTTGACCGAAGAGTGAGTATTTCGCAGGAAGGGCCACACCATCGGAGCCGAGGACGATGAAGAACTGGCTGCCGTTGCTGTCGGGCAAGGACGTCGCCATGGCGACGGATCCGACCTTGTACTGACCAGGCGCCGGTAGCTCGTCGGGGAAGGCGTAGCCAGGGCCGCCCGTTCCCTTGCCGGTGGGATCACCGCACTGAAAGAGGTACCCCGGGATGATGCGAGGGCAAACGGTGTTATCGAAATAGTGATAGCGAGCAAGGACCACAAAGTTGTTCACGGTCATCGGAGCGTTCACGGCGTCAAGCGTGAGATTGAGCGCACCTTTGTTCGTCTGAATGATGGCGCGGTAGCGCTTCGTGACATCGATGCACATGGGCGGCGCCTTCTGAAACGACGTCGCTCGCGCCTCGGAACCGTCGCTACTCGGGCAGCGGGTGACACCGGAGATGGTGCGGCCCGGTTGCGTTGCCGGTGGCGCGTTCGGATCGACCGTTGTCGGCGTCACCGACGTGTCGTTCGCGCTGTTGTTGCGCCGATCGGCGATGCCTTTGCCGACGAGGGCAATGGCAAGAATGATGAGAAGAATTCCGATGGCGTCGATGAGCGCAACCCCTAGCCTCGCCGGCGCCGGCGGCGACGGTTCAGCCGAGGCGACGCGACGAACTGGCTCGGCGGATGGCTTGGCAGTCGGCACGAGAACGGCGTCCGGGGGCGGCGGAATTTGGACCGCCGAGAGACTCGGCGGCGCAAGCACATCGCCTGCATCGGGCGCTGGAAAGGCCAAGTCAGACGGCGACGGCGATGATTCGTCGTCCCGCTCGTCGTCCCACTCCTCGCCGCGCCGCTGCGACAGGGGTGGCAGCAATGCACCGCCTGCTTCGGGTGGCGCCCACCGTCCGGGCTCAGGCAAGGCCGCGTCATCAGACGCGCCACCCGGGACGGACGAAGTGATCATAGGGATAAAAGCTACGGGCAAATCAGCCGCTCTACGAGGGCAGTTCGCTCTTTCGTGGCGACTTTGGCCAAACTTGATAGTGCGGCACGCAGAAGAAATCAGCTCGAACCGCTGGTTCCGCTGGCAACTGCACCGATGATGAAAAGCACAAAGCCGAGAACAAAGAGTCCGATGATGCAGGTCCCGATGATGCCGCAGATACGTCCG
>JAYTKG010000234.1:0-4446 GCA_043730435.1 Acidimicrobiia bacterium
CTAGGAATCAAGATTCCAGTCGCATTCAGTGCTCACCAGCCAGCGGCTCGGAACCAGCCTCCCCCAACACTCAGGAGAAGTGGTCGATCCCCATTAGTCCCGGGCGACGCGGCCCGATAGGAAGTCGATGGATTGCTGGACGGCGGATGCCACGAAACGGTCTAGCCGCGGCGCGTGCATGAATCGCCAAGCTGCGTCGAGCGGTAGCACCGACCCGATGCGCACCGATTCCTCCCAAGCCGCCCGACCGGTCTTGATGGCGTGCGCCTGCACGATGAACGCGCCGGACCTATCGAGCATTGAAGCCCGAACCGCAGCTTCGCCGTAGCTCGCGGTCTCGTTGCTTGGTCGGTCAATGGCGTGCGGAGGGCCAACGGTGGTGTGCCATTCGTGGCGGCCGGTGTAGTGGGCAAGAAAGCACGCAAACAAGGCCAGGCGCAACGTGTCGGGTCCGGGCTGCTGCGCAGCGTGCCATCGGGTGGCGTTGGCGTAGGTGAGACCGTGGGTGATGTCGAGCCAGCCAAAGTCGTCGGACAGATCGCTTTCGCCAGCCGTGTCGTAGCGCAGCATCCGTTCCGACACGGCGACGACGACGGCATCGAGCAGACCAACCACCCCAGCCCCCTGTTGCAATGCCAGCGCAGCGGCGGCAAGTGGGGCCCGTTTGTCGGCACCAAGCAGCGCACCAACCAGCACGTCTCGACCGTCCCACCCGGAATCAGGTGAGATAGTTGCAAGTTCAACCAGATCAACTTCACCCAGCCCTCGGATGAACGGCTTCATGTACGGCAGCTTGTCCTCACGCGTGCCGAAGCACACTGGCATCGGCGCCCGCCTCAATCGCTGTCAACAAGAGGGCCTGCGCATCGTCCACCTGTTCGGCTTCAACTCGGGCACGAAACTCGGCAGCAGCATTGTTCGGCAGATGAAGAAGGGCCGAGGGCAAGGGGTTCACCGGCCGATCGCGTTCGGTCTCGCTGATGCCAGCGATTGCCTGCACAATCGGGAACGCCCGGTCGTCGCCTTCGAACAGATCGAGGGCGGTCAAGCAGTCGGTGGCGGACGCCACGGCGTGACCCCAGCCGCTCCCGTATCGAGACGAACAGCGAACCATCCGAGCCCACGTGAACGTCGTGAGTCTGCACGTTTTCCTCACCGACATCGCAGGCACCATTTGTGACCCGGAACTTCCAGTTGTGCCACTCGCAGGTCAGGAGGTCACCGGCCAGATCGCCTTGAGTAAGTCCGTAGCCCTGATGCGGGCAGGCGTTGTCGAGCGCGAAGACACCCTCGGACGTGCGCACCATACAGAGGCGATGGCCATCGACCTTCACCATCTTCATCGACCCGACGGCGAAGTCATCGAGATGGGCAACGGCTGCGGATGGGACACGGTCGGTTGTCGTCATGGAAACAAACGGTAAGACTTCAACCATGGTTGAAGTCAAGCGATTCTCAGTCGGCCAGGTCGCCACCCGTGTCGGCGTGAACACCTCGACACGTGCGGTATCTACAATCCCGACGACCGAGCCGCGTCACTTGGCGCAGGCCCACGCTATTTCCTGGGTGACACACCCGCCGAAAACGACAACGGGGTGGACGTCGTGGGACGTCCGCCCCGTTCGTTCAACGACGTAATTCGTTAGTGCGTGACCGCCTTCGACAGTGTCTTGGCGTGGTCGATCATGGCCTGCACCATCTTCTCGGTCGGCGGTCGACGCACAAGCTTGTTCTTGCCCTTCACGTTGGCGTCAGCCATCGCTTTGGTGAGGTTGTCGGCCCGACGCTTCGAGAGCTCGGACGGTGAATCAACACCGGCTGCTTCGAGCAGGTCGGAGTACTGCGTGCCGACACCTTTCACACGGAACAAGTCAGCGCGGTTCAACCATTCGAGGATGGCTTCCTCTTTGATGCCGGTCGCCTCTGCAAACGCCTTGCGGTCCTTCTTTGCGCCCGCAGCCTTCAACAATGCGCCTGTTGTCTTCACGCCGGCAGCCGTCAACTTCTTCTCGTTCGCCGGGCCGATTCCTTCGATGTCCACAATCTTCGCCATGAGGTTTGTCTTCCTTTAAGTGCGCCCCAAGGGTGGGCGATGACAAAACTGTAGGACGCTGACATTTTGTATTCGGTGATACTCGCGTCAATCGCCCAAGTCAGTGCGGCTTTGGTTCGGTGCGTGAGCATGAAGCACAGCGGCCGGGGAGCGCGAAGTGGCCACTATCGAGGACGAAGCCGTAGTCACGCTCGATGCGACGCGACAGCGGAGCGAGCAGCGCCGCGGGAATCTGAATGGTGTTGCCGCACACTTCGCAGACCAGGTGACGGACTGACGCAAGCCGATCGGTTAGCTCGTAAAGTGCAGCGCCGTGAGCGAGGTGGACGTGGCGGACATAGCCAAGCTCTTCCAGCACATTGAGCGAACGATAGACAGAGCTGGCGCTGACACCCGGCAACAGTTCGATCACGCCGTCGGCAGTGATAGGGCCGGGTTGGGCCGCGAGAACGTCGACCACCTGGCGGCGCGCCTTGCCGATGCGACGATTTCCGGACCGCAACATTTCGACGGTCTGTTCTTGCATGCGGGCCACCTCCCTTCCGGGCTTCACCTTACCGGCCGCAGCCCAGCGAGATTTGTTGGCGGTCAAGTCATCCAAACCGAAACAGGCGGCGAAGTGATCATGACGGTCGGCATGCAGGGGTTGCTGGCCGCACGCTAGGGTCTTATTGCGAACGACTTGCAACAACGGAGGTGACGATGCATATTCCTGATGGCTACCTCAGTCCGGAGACGTGCGGCGTACTGGGTACCGCCATGGTGCCTGTGTGGATCACCGCAGGTCGTCGTGTCCGTACCATCGTGAAGAGTCGCTACGTACCGCTGGTCGCCCTGGGCGCGGCGTACTGCTTCCTGGTCATGATGTTCAATATTCCCATTCCTGATGGCACCACCGCCCATGCGGCTGGCGCCGTACTGGTGGCGGTTCTGCTCGGCCCGTGGGCAGCAGTGATTGCGATGAGCACCGCCCTCATCATCCAGGCATTGTTCTTCGGTGATGGTGGCGTGTTGGCCATCGGTGCGAACTGCTTCAACATGGCTTTCGTGATGCCGTTCGTTGGTTATGCCGTGTACAAGGCACTCACCCGCCGCTGTTCACTCACCGACCGACGTCGGGCTGTCGCCGCGGGCCTTGGCGGTTACGTGGGCCTGAACGCCGCAGCGTTGTGCGCGGCTGTGGAATTTGGTTTACAGCCAACACTCTTTAAATCCGCCAACGGCACGCCGTTATATGCGCCATTTCATCTCGCCCAGACCATCCCGGCCATGGCGCTCGCCCACTTCGTGGTCGCCGGCGTGGTCGAGTTCACCTTGACGTTCGGCGTGATCTCGTATTTGCAGCGAGCCAACGTGCCCGTGATGCGCATCAACCACACTGACGTTTCTGACGACACAGTTGATCGGGGCCCCTCGGTCAAAGGCTGGCGATGGGCCCTCATTGGCGTTGGTGTCATGGTGGCGCTTACACCGCTTGGGCTACTTGCTCCGGGCGGGGCCTTTGGTGAAGACGCCCCTAAAAACCTCGATCTCGGCGCGTACGGTTTACAGGCCGTGCCCACTGGGCTCAACCGCTGGGCCACCTGGTGGGATAGGTCGGTGCTCGGTGGTTACGGATTCAAATCAGGCGAACATCCCACGGCTGCCTACTTCGTATCTGCGGTCACCGGCATCGTCGTTATCGCTGCGGTTGTGGCCCTCGGCTACGCGCTTGCTCGCGCCGTCGCACGAGTACGCCGACCGCGACTACAGCCATCACCAACATGAGCCAATTGTCGACATCCACCACGCCGACGTGGTTGCTTCAGGAGCAGGTAGCGCTCTGTCCGTGCGGCTGCATCGGGAAACGGCAGAAGGCCAACTTCATCGACAAGACCATCGTCGGCGGATCGAAACTGGTGCGGCAGTCAATCTTCGCTGACGACACCGCTGCGCTGCCAGGGATGTTGCAGCGTGTCGATCCTCGGGTGAAGTTGTTGAGCGCCGTTGCGCTTCTGGTGGTGACGTCGCTCGTCCGCCATGTGCCGGTACTGCTCACGATCTCTGCTGTCGCTGCGGTGGTTGCGGGGCTCTCGAAGATTTCCGTTCCGTTCTTTCTCAAGCGGGTGTGGATGTTCATTCCGTTCTTCACGGGCATTGTGGTGTTGCCTGCGACGTTCAGTTTCATTACCGCTGGCGACATCGTGGTTCCGCTCGGCCACTGGTTCGGTCACCGCGTCGGACTGACGCGACAAGGGCTCACATCTGCTGCTTTGCTGATCACACGAGTGGCCGCGTCTATCTCCATCGTGATGCTGGTCGTACTCACCACATCGTGGACTCGGCTGGTGGCATCACTGCGTTCCCTCGGTCTGCCCCGCATGTTTGTCATGGTGCTGGCAATGGCCCACCGA
>JAYTKG010000235.1:0-2617 GCA_043730435.1 Acidimicrobiia bacterium
GAAGACGATCACTACAAGTGGAAGGCCATGCGCCTCGCCGGATTTAGCGAGCAACTCGTCACCGGAGATGCCGAGCCATGGGATCGCTTCGCAGCCTGGGCCGCAACCGTGCCTCGCACCATCCGCAACCCTCTGTATGCCTGGACCCATCTTGAGTTGCGTCGAGTGTTCGGGATTGATCTTGCCCTCAATCCGTCCACCGCACGAGAGATCTGGGACGAAGCAAACCGGCAGCTTCCGAATTGGTCGGCCCAGCGTCTCCTCGCCCACTTCAACGTCCGCGCCGTCGCCACTACCGACGATCCGTCCGATGACCTAGCCCACCACGCGCACCACTCTCAGCACGCCGCTACTGTTTCGGCCAAGGGTGCCAGCGCTTCGACTGGTTCCGCATTACTCCCAACCTTTCGCCCCGACGCCGCCCACCTCCGGCTCATCGATCCGACAGGCTGGAATGAGTGGGCCGATCGTCTTGGAGCATCGGCTCAGGTAGCGATCACCGATCTTGACTCACTACTAAGCGCTCTAAGTATCTCCTATGCGCGCTTTGCATCACTGGGCTGCAGGGCGAGCGATCACGGCCTACCCACACTTCCTGATCGACCTCGTGATTCGGCAATCGCCGATGCAGCTATCCGTAAGGTTCGCGCCGGTGCAGTTCCCGACGCCGACGAGCGAGCCTGCGTTCTCCTCGAAGTGGTAAGCCTCGCCGCCCGCCTTGCTCACGCTGATGACTCGGTGTTCCAATTGCATCTCGGACCACTTCGCAACGCTTCGCCAAGATTGCTGGCAGCAGTCGGGCGCGACGTTGGTGCCGATGTGATGAACGACCAAAACCATGCCGCTGGTCTTGCCCTTTTCCTTGGTGACCTTGAAGCAGCGAACGCGCTCCCCCGGACCGTTCTGTACAACCTCAACCCCGCAGACAATGCACTGTTTGCCACCATGTCCGGAGCGTTTTCTCGTGCTGGCGTTCAGTCGTTGGTGCAGTGGGGCCCGCCTTGGTGGTTCAACGATCACGAAGAAGGCATGCGACGCCAACTCGATGACCTCAGCCAAATCGGTCAACTCGGCGGATTCATAGGTATGCTTACTGATTCACGCTCGATCCTTTCCATGACCCGCCATGAACTGTTCCGTCGTATTCTCTGCGATGCCATCGGAACCGACGTTGAGGCCGGCCGAATTCCCAACGACACCGAGTTGCTCACCACCACGGTCCACGACATTTGCATAGGCAACGCCGTCCGCTACTTCGGCTTTCCGGACAATTGGGCAACATGAATCTCCGCCTAACGACGCCCTGCCCAACGAAATTCCGCTGGGTCACCGGCAGCACAATGAGACCCTCACCATTAAAATCCCGCACGGCGAACACCGTACCGTCAGGCACGTCAATGGAGCCAGGGTTTATGGAACCCTCTACAGTGAAATCCTGCACAGCGAGCGGCTCCACAATGAACCGCTCCACAACGGACTCTTCCACGAACACCGGTGAGCCAACATGACCGGCGGCCCTGCCGTAAGTCGCATCGTCGTGATGGGTGTTGCCGCGAGCGGAAAATCCACCGTCGCCGCGCTACTCGCCGAAAAGCTTGGCGCCCGACTTGTCGAGGCCGACGACTACCACCTGCCCGCAAGCGTCGCCAAAATGAGCACCGGAACTCCGCTCGCTGATGAGGATCGTTGGCCTTGGCTCCTCCGTCTGCAACGCGAACTTACGAACGGTGATCCAACCAACCCGGTAATCGTGTCGTGCTCGGCCCTGCGCAAGTCCTACCGAGATCTACTCCGACGAGCCGGCAACATACGCTTCGTGTTCCTCGATATCGACCGCGAAGAAGTTGAACGTCGCATCGCCGACCGTGCCGGGCACTTCATGGGATCCTCCATGGTTGAGAGCCAGTTCGCAACATTAGAGCGCCCCGATGACGAACCCGATGTGCATGTCGTCGATGCCAAACAAGATCTAAATGCCATCGTCAAAGCGACCCTTGCTGCGCTGTCAACCAAAGTGATCCAGGACGCTCCGAGCCCGCTACTTGCCGACGGTGCCGTCGACCGCGTGATCAGCACCGAAGAACTACGTGCACATCTCGAATCGTTGGTGGAAACACAACTCCGCGGGCAACGCATTTTGCTTGTTCCGCCGGACCACACGCGCCTGCATTCACGAGCCGGTGAGATCACTGCCGTGCTCTATGAATTGCTCGCCGCCAAGGGTTGCAAAGTCGGCGTTCTTCCGGCATTGGGCACTCATGTTCCAATGTCACCCGACGACGTGATGTTGTTGTTCGGCGACCGTTTGCCCTACGAAGCGATCCTCCAACACCAATGGCAAACCGGACTCGTGCGTTTGGGCGAAATTGCAGGTATCGAACTCGCTGAATTGACCAACGGTCGCTTCACCGAACCGATCCCCGTGGAGGTCGATCAGATGCTGCTCGACGAGTGGGATCAGGTGGTCTCCATCGGACAGGTGGTCCCGCATGAAGTGATCGGCATGGCCAACTTCACCAAGAACATCGTGATCGGTCTCGGCGGCGCGCCCACCGTGCATCGCAGTCATTTCGTCGGCGCTATCTCCGACATGGAAGCCCTCATGGGTCGAGCCAAC
>JAYTKG010000236.1:0-2650 GCA_043730435.1 Acidimicrobiia bacterium
CAAGTACCGCCGCACTCCTGACCGCCGAGCAGGCGCGACCCACGCCTGAGTTCCGCACGAGGATGGGCGTTGTTGACGATGTCCGCCTCACCATGTGGGCGGGCGACGCCGGCTACGAAGCCGACGACGCCACCATCCCTGGCGACCGCCACCGTGTGGTCATGCATCCGCAAGGTTGGCGTTACGAGGGTCCAATCATCAGCCTCACGTCGTAACGCGCGAAACGAGGCGACCCAGACCCTACAAAGGGGTGCGATCAGTTCTTCGAGGCCCTTGCATCGAGCTCTTTTTGGAGTTCGGCGAAGACGTAGCGACCGAGTCGTTCAGCACCCGGAATACTTAGGTGAAAGCCGTCACTCTGGCGCATCAACTTGGCCTGACCGTCATCATCAATCAGGTAGGCCGCGTAGGTGTGCTCGGGGCTCTCGAACAGGGTCCACGCGTCGACAAAAGTGACGCCGGATCGCTTGGCAATCTCGTCGCGATAGATCTGGTTGATGATGTTCTGGCGCACGAAGTCCGCCGGGTCCTCCGGCATCGGCGTTCCGACCCAGATGACTTTGCGACCGTCTCGCAACAGATAGTCCATGGTGGCACCTACCCGACTGGCGTACTCCGCACTCCACTCCGGTGAGCCGGGCTGAAACGGCCTCCCTCCAATAAGCAGACCCTGCGCGTCGTTACCGCCGAAACCGACGATCACAATTTGCGGGCGCAACGCGGTCATCTGCTGCACCAGTCGCGCTGGCCAGTCGTAACTGTCGGGTCGAGACAGGCCGGTAGCAGCCTTGTAGTCAACAGAGCGCGAGTCGACCACCCGGGTCGCTACCGCTAGGCGCTGCAGCACCGACCCCCAGCCCTGTACCAGCGAGTCGCCACCGATGTAGAGCCGCGCCGGATCGGCGGCCGTGGGAGCGCGCACGGCAGTTTCGGGCGGCGTGGTGGACGCTGGTTCCACCGGAACCGTTGTGTCGACGGACTCTTCGGTAGCACCCGGCTCGGTCACCGGCGGCGAGTCTGGCGCGTCGTCTGTGGGCGCTGGACCGAAGGCGTCGCCTTCGCCCGCAGTGCCCGGCGTGGTGATGCCACGGTACGCATCGACGCGCACTCCCGGCTCGGTGAGCCGAAGCGTGCTCGACACGCTGTGCAGCGCTTTGGTGAGTGACATGGCCGGGCCCCGTGTGGGCGAACTGAGCGGCAGACGGATAGCCATTTGTTCCAGGTTCGAGCTGTTTAGCAAAGCCGCCAGCACGTAGAGGATGAGCCCAATCTTGGCCACACTGCCCGCAGAAATCGGGCGGCGGCGATCGAGGTCACCCTGCGTTTCGCTCATAGCTAGAACTGAAAGTAGATGAAGGGCTGCACCCCAATGGGCGCGAGCCGGTCAATAAAGAAGAAGCAAATAGCGAGGGTAAGGCCCTGAAACACAACGGGCATGGTGGAAAAACGGAACTGCACCATCTTCATAAAACCTTCGGGCACAAACTGGCTGAAGATCATGATGGCCAGCACTGCAACGAGCAGCGGAGTCACCAACGGCGACGGGCTGCCCCATCCCGACACCAGCCGACCGAGCACGTCATAGGCCAACGACAACTTCTCGGCGCGGAAGAAAACCCAGGCGAAACACACGATGTGGAAGGTAACGACCCAACCCACAAGGCGCTTGGGCAGGAAGCCGCTCTCGATGGGTGCGTCGTCGGTAATGCCACGCGCCTGGTTCATAAACCGCTCGACCGCGAGACCGACGCCGTGGATCCCGCCCCAAATGACGAACCGCCACGCCGCACCGTGCCACAGGCCACCGATCAGCATGGTGAGCGCCAGGTTGATGTAGGTGCGGGCCGTACCCTTTCGACTCCCACCGAGAGGGATGTAGAGGTAGTCACGCAACCAGCGCGACAGGCTCATGTGCCAGCGTCGCCAGAAGTCCTGCAGGCTGGTGGCGGTATACGGCGAGTCGAAGTTCTTCGGGAAACGCACACCGAGCAACAAAGCGATGCCAATGGCGATGTCGGTGTATCCGCTGAAGTCGGCGTAGATCTGCAACGCGTAGGCGTAGATACCGAACAGCGTTTCGAGCGCGCTGTGACCCTTGGGGTTGGTGAAAACCTGATCGGCAATCGAGTGGCTCAGGTAGGCCGAGATGACGACCTTCTTGAACATGCCCGCCACGATCAAACGGAAGGCGTGCGACGCGTCAATGAAGCGCGGGTCGGGCCGGACTCGTAGCTGCGGCAAGAACTCGGTGGCCCGCACGATCGGCCCGGCAACCAGGTGCGGGAAGAAGCACAAGTAGGTGGCGAAGTCGATCAGTTGCGTCGGTTTCACCTTGCCGCGATACGCGTCGATCACATAGCTGAGCGCTTGGAAAATGAAGAACGAAATGGCCACCGGCAAGATGACCTGACGTTTGGGCAGCCAACTGAGCAGCGGCCCGAAATTGTCTCGTCCGAAGTTGTAGTACTTGAAATAGGCAAGCACACCGAGGTTGGAGACGACGGCCACGGTGGCCCAAATCTTTCGGCTGATGTCGTTGCGAGCCTTGAAGATACCGACGACGAACACCTGGTTTATGACCGTGACCAGCAACAACAGCGCCGGGTACTTCCAGCGGTTTCCGGTATCCCACGGCAACCACGAGCCCTTG
>JAYTKG010000237.1:0-3807 GCA_043730435.1 Acidimicrobiia bacterium
CCAGTCGGGAGATCTCGTCGCGACCCGTCGGTTCTGGCACTCGCTGGCTCAGATCTGATGCCGAGATGTCAGCCACCGTTGCCCGGATCGATTCGACCGGCGCGAGCACCCGGCCCGCCGCGAGCCACGTAACCGCGCCAACGAGGAGAAGCAGCAAAGGGATGCCGAGGAGCAAAGAACGGCGAAGCGTATAGACACTCTCCCGGCTGGGATCAAGCGAGGCACCGACGACCAAGTCGACCTCGCGGTCGGAGAAAACTGCGCGACGTATGGCCAGTCGATAGGCGGCGGTGTCACCTATTGGCGCCTGTTCGAAGGTTCGGATCTGAGTGACGCCGGCGGGACTCGAAGCGATTAGCGGGGTGCGCTCTTTGATGTTCGCGCTCTGGGTCATGACCACGCCGTCGCCACCGACGATCTGCACCACCGTGCCCTCGTCGCCCGTGTTTGGGAGCGAGGCAGGCAGACGAATGCCTCCAGTCGAAGCCGTCTGAAGATCATCCAAACGAGTACGAAGGGCGGTGTCGATCTCGGTGATCAGCTGGTGCTGTAGACCAGTTACCAGTGCAGTGGCGCCGGTAATCAACGCGACCGCGACGATCGTGACGGCGATGAGGGTCGTCCGCAATCGGATGGACGCGCCACGCACGATGTCAGCCACCGTCACCTCTCAATCGATAGCCAACCCCACGCACCGTTTCCAACGATGCCTTCGAGAACGGTCGGTCAATCTTACTTCGCAGATAGCCCACATAAACCTCAACGATGTTGGCATCTCCATCAAATGCGTAGTCCCAAACCTCGTCGAGCAGCTCCTGTTTCAAGATGGCCTCATCAACGCGACGCATCAGCATTTCGAGAAGTGCGAACTCGCGTCGCGTGAGTGCGATTTCGGTAGCTCCTCGCCAGCAGCGGTGCTGTCGCGTGTCGAGCGTGAGATCACCGGCAATAAGGTGCGCCGATCCGTTCTTCCGGCGACGTGCGAGTGCCCGCAGGTGGGCAATGAGCACGGGGAACGAGAACGGTTTCGACATGAAGTCGTCAGCCCCGGAGTCGAGCACTTCGGTCTGGTCGAACTCCCCCTGCTTGGCAGTGAGCACAAGAATTGGCGTCCAGTCGTCCCGAGCCCGAAGCTCGGAAATCACCCGATAGCCGTTCAGTCCGGGCACCATAAGGTCGAGCACGATGACGTCGTAGGTCGTGTCGAGCGGGCGATCAAGCGCAACATTCCCGTCGCCAACGATGTCGACCTCGAAACCCTGATCGACCAACCCGCGCTGCAGCGCCTGGGCCAATGGTTCGTCGTCTTCAACGACGAGCACCTTCACGGCTAGCCCCTTCCCTCGACTCTTGCCCGCAGACTAGCCGGGTCGATGGTGCTCACTCCTCGGCTTGATCGCTCACAACCTTGCCCGTTGTTGCGCTGATCTGCACTTCCCAGAGCTTGGAGCCGTCATCGATCTTTACTTCCCACACCAGCCCTTTGTCCTCGGTCTCCAGGTGCACATCGGAGGCAGCACCTCGATGGGTGCTGGTGGCCGTCTTTTCGGCATCGACTTGACTGATTGTGGCGTCCTTTAGGTGCGCCTTGGTGAAGGCGGTCTCAGCGTCGCGCTCGGTCGCGGACGAGGTGCCGGTTGAAGCGCTCACCGCCGCCGCCGTGGTCAGTGAAGTAACGGTGGCAATGGTTACGGCCGCGGCGGCCTTTCGTATGTTCGTCATGGGGTTTCTCCGTTTGGGTGGTCGACGATTGTCGATGAAGACCACGTTAAGGAAGCCGTCCTGAGCGGGCGCTGAGAAAACCGATTGCTACGAGGCTTCTCGGCTAATGGTTGGGCGAAGACCCATGATGCGCAGCCACCGCATATGGGAACAGAGAGCAGCCCACATGCTGGTGTGCTCGACGTATGCGACCTTTCTATCGACGCACAACTGGCGAACGCGACGACCCATCGCGGCGTATGCGGTGTGTGGAACACCGGGCGCGAGGTGATGTTCGATCTGCTGATGTAGACCGCCCATTAGCCACGCCGTGATTGGTCCAATGACCGGCGTTTCGCACTGCACGTTGGCCGTCGTGCGCAATTGATGCAGGGCGAAGTCGTCACCGCGACGTGGCGTCTCTGGGACGGCGAACGAGGTGCTATCGACGCAGTGGGCGACCTGGAAGAAGACGGCGAGCGCGAAACCAACCGTCCAGGAACACACCAGATAGAACGTGACCACCACCCACCAGCGGTGAAAGAACATGGGCAGAATGAGGGCCCACGACGCGTGGAGTACCTTGCCGGTCAGCAGCATGGTGAGATCCCAGAACTTGGGCCGGCGGCGTAGCGGTTGGCTACCGATCTTGCGCGTGATCACGTTGGCAAGGTCGGAGAAAAGCGCCCACTGGACCGTGAGGAATCCGTAAAAGCCCCACATGTAGATGTGCTGATAGCGATGCCACGCCTTCCACGGCTGGCCAGGCGCAAGGCGAGCGAAAGGCATCTGCTCGATGTCGGTGTCCAAGCCGACCACATTGGTGTTGGCGTGGTGCAAGCCGTTGTGCTTCTGCCGCCACAACCATGAACTCGCCCCCATGATGTCAGAGCTGTAGCCGACGATACGGTTGATGACTTTCGAATCGCTGAACGCTCCGTGGTTGGCGTCGTGCATGACACAGGTGCCGGTAGCGATGACGGCGACCACCATGACGACAGCGAGCGGAATGGCTAGCACGAGAGTGTGGGTGAGCAGAAGGCCCACATAGCTGGTGACACCAAGTGCGCCGATGAGGAAGGCCTTACGCTGCAATCGGCGTTTCGCTCGCTGGAGATCGCGCCCCGCCGGTCGACAAGCCGCCATTTCTTCCGTGGTAAACGGGCTGACCCGCAGATCATCCGCCGCAAGCGTGCTCATCAATCGGTCCGCATTCCGTGAAGGCGGCAGAACAATCCGACGCAGCTTCCAGCCTATCTGCGGCCAGCCCCGAACGGTTCAGCGCGGCGTGACTTTGTTCACCTCTCCAGTCGAAGCACCCAGGCCGTGCGGGCAACGCGGCGGCCGCCTTCCAACTCGCACGCAATAACCTCACCCCTGGCGACGGCCAGAACCCGCTCGACTTCATCGGCAGACGGGGGCATCGGGTTCGCCAACCATCGTCGCACCGAACGTCGGGCAAGCGCGACCGGTGCCGCCGTGAGCGCCCTGGCATCGGTAGGGTCGATGTCGCCTGCGAGCAGATCGAGAAAATCAGCGTCCTCGCGAAGGAGCGCCGCCTGCCGTGCTATGACGGCCGCGACGTCACGCTGGGCTACGTCGGTCAGCAAGGGTAAGACGTCGTGGCGAATACGATTGCGGAGGAAACGAGCGTCGTCGTTGCTCGGATCCTGAACTACCTCAAGCTCGTGGGCGTGGCACAACGCAACCGTCTCCCGACGCCGCAACTGCAGCATTGGATGCCCGTCGGCGCCCATGCCAGCCAAGCCGTCGACTCCCGCTCCGCGCAACAAATTGATGAGCACCGTCTCGGCCTGATCATCGGCGGTGTGGCCCGTCAACACATCGGAGGGAAGTACGGCGAAGCGAGCGCTGCGGGCACGGGCCTCCAGGTTCGGGCCCGGCGCAACAACGACTGTTTCCGATCGAAAGCCGGCCCCGAATCGTGTCGCGGCTGTGGCTACCACAGAGGCCTCATCGGCCGACCCGTTCCGCAGTCCGTGATCGACGTGCACCGCAGTAACCGCACAACCAGCGGCGCGCGCCAGTACCAACAAGGCCAGGCTGTCGGCGCCACCCGAGACCGCGCACGTGACCGCCGTGCCA
>JAYTKG010000238.1:0-4889 GCA_043730435.1 Acidimicrobiia bacterium
CTGGTAGTCTTGCGGTCCTACACGGGCGTGTAGCTCAGT
Source organism: Acidimicrobiia bacterium (assembly GCA_043730435.1). GTDB lineage: Bacteria > Actinomycetota > Acidimicrobiia > Acidimicrobiales > Ilumatobacteraceae > JANMCE01. The sequence continues at coordinate 40 of JAYTKG010000238.1, forward strand.
TGGTTAGAGTGCTACCATGACACGGTAGAGGTCCCGGGTTCGAGCCCCGTCACGCCCACCCAATGCCAGGTCACAGCCTTGTTTTGCTGCTCCAACACACTAACTCAATCGGTCCTTTCACGGCGTGGACCACTACCGTGAGGTGATGTGTTGTGGAGCTGCACGAGGCGGATCTAGAAGCGTTCAGCAACGATGCTCAGCTCGCTGGCCTGGCAGAACAGACCGTCAAGGGCTATGTCGACCAGCTCCGGCGCTTACACCGCGGGCGCACCAAAGGTCTGCGCCCACGATCGTCTACGCGAGTCATCGAACCGAGAACTCCTGCGAGGCGAGGATGTCATCAGTGAAACCGAATTGCTTTCGCACCTCGACCTTCACCGTGGAGTCGTCGCGGAGAAGGAAGGGCCGCCGGATGGTCACCGTGACGCCCGGCTGGATGTCAGCCATCGTCAGCGACGAGTCGATGCCATCCACTCCGACCGCAATGTCGTTAAGCTCGATGCCGCCCTGGAACGCTTGAGCGTTCAGAGAAAAGAGGAAGTTCTCTGCCTCGTCCGAGTTGTTGGTGAACGCGAAGTTTACGACGATCACCGGCTTGCCTTCGTAGTCCGAAGCAAAGGTTGCGCCCTCGATCTTCACCGGCGTCGTTTTGGAAGCGCTCGTTGTCTTGATGGATAAGGGTGACTTGATGGCGTTGGCTACGATCACGAACCCAATAATCGAGAGCACCAACGCCAGCACGCCGAGGACCGATGCGGCCACAGCCATGCCCTTTGCGGTCTGAGAACGCACGGCACGCTTCCAGGCGACCGAGCCAAAGACGACGCCAAGCACTCCAAGGATCAAAGCGGGCATCGCCAGGATGGGAACGAGACCTAACAGGACGCCAATGAGCGCGCAAACGAAACCGGCGACCGCCATGCCGTTCTTTGATTGCTGTTGGACGTAGAAGACCGACGGCGGAGCCATCATTCGATATCCGGGGTGAGCTTCGGGCGGATACCAGTTCCCGTCGCTGGCTTGCCAATAGCCAGGACCCGGGGGCAGCTTGTTCTGTGTAACCGACATCAGGGACTCCTTCGTGTGCTCAGATTGGTTATATGTCCTGGCAGCACGATGCAACAGGGTCGAGAGTCACGTCTGCGCGGGCCCCATCGTCCAAGGGCGTGTGAACCAATCTCAGGGTTCATTGGGAGCCTGCCAAAGCGCGCTCGGGCCGGGCCGCTCAATCGAGGCGGAAGCCATTCGGCTCTGAGATGCTGCAGTCCGCTGCCCGATGGCTCGACGTGATGCTGGTCTGACGCGTTTCCCGAGGAGATCGGGGTGCGAATGTCGAGCAAGAAGCCCGGTGTGTCGCATCCGCGATCGAGGCGTCGCTCTTCGTGGTCCACGACGATCGCCCGGGTTGCGCCGTTGGAGGCTGTTGGGGGGGCCGGAGCATGTGTCCAAGAAGCGACCATATGCCCTGGTGCCGGAACCACTGAGGTGCGATGGTCGGGCTGGTCGACAATATGGAGGGCAACGGTGGCTTCGCTGGCAGTTGAACAAGACCGATCGCGGATCTCCAGGAAGGTGCTTGTGTTGGTTCCCCTCATTCTCACGATTTCCTGCTCGGCCAGAGGTGGCTCGGCAACGTCGGACGGCTCGACGGCTACACGTGATGACTCGTTGGTCAAGGGCACGCAGGTTTCGGACTTGGCGGTCGAAAGCGATGGTTCCCCAAGTCCCACCTGCTTGGAGGCGGCGCGCACTCTGTCGCCGATCGCCTCCTACGCCGATGGCCAGTACACAGCTGGGAGGCCGCTCGCCGAGGAACTCGTGACCGACCTGGGCATTGCTACGACTCGTGTTTCACAGCAGTGTCAGGACCTTGGCTCGGCGGGAGGCTCTGCCTACTACACCATGCGGAACTCTGCTCTCGACCTAACCGACTGCCTGCCGAGTACTGACGTGGTCGCGCGCGGGAACTCCGTGCTCGGGGACTGTGGCCTTTCGATCGTGATCCTCAACAACGGTGTTCACCGCGTGCTCGAAGAGAACCCGTGACTGCGCCACACCCAACCCGCCGACGACGTTGGGGTTCGCGACTGTCAGCGATCAGCGGAGTAGCCATCATCTCCATCTCGGCCTGCGCAGCCGAATCGACAACCAAAGTGACAAGCCCACCTACAGCAACCGTCGGTGCCTCGACGAGCACAACGATCGCCTCCAACGTGCCGACGCCATCAGGCGTGCTTCAACCGACGACTGTCTCAGGGATAAGCACGGCGCCGCCTGCCGCAGACGGCTCAGCCGACTTTGAGGCAGCAGTTGTGGCGTACGTCCACGTGTTCGCCACCGGCGACACCGAAGGTGCATGGGCCACGGTGTCCGAGCGTTGCCAAGCCGTAGTGCCAGAGCGCCAATACAAGGCAGCCGTCGCATCGTCAGGGCAACGCAATCCTGAAATGAAGGCCGACAACGTGACCGTCGAAATCGACGGCGACCAAGGACGCGCTACCTACGAGACCGGCGTCGCGACCATCGGTCCCTACGTTCAACGACCCTGGCGCCACGAGGACGGCGTGTGGAAGTGGGATGACTGTTAATACGCGTGTCTCGGTCAAGCTCGATCGACGTGGCCAGAGTGACCTCGTCGGTTCACCCTCGTCGCGATAGTCCGTATTTTCCCGAGCCGCTGGGACCAAGGTGGCTAAGCTACTTGCCCCGGAAATAGCCTCTGTTCAGGTATTTAGCATCCACTTTGGTCGCGCGTGTGTTCGGTACGATGGCCTCCGTCCCTTCTGGTACAAGGGTGGAGGCCACCGTGTTGAGAACTGTAGGTCCGCAGGGCTCGCTGTTCGAGTTGTTGTTGCCAGCGGGGATGCGGGTGCTGTCCGGTGAGCTCGCCGAGATCGACCGGTTGTTGGATGACGAGCGGTACTTCAAACCGTTCCGCCAGTTCTTCGACCCGGCCGAGGGTCGGCCGTCGATCCCGATCGAGACATATCTGCGTCTGATGTTTTTGAAGTGCCGGTTCAACCTCGGCTACGAGCGGTTGTGTGTGCAGGTGGCGGATTCGTTGTCGTGGCGCCGGTTCTGTCGGATCGGTTTGGAAGCGTCGGTTCCGGACGAGTCGACGATCCGCAAGATCACTCGTCGTTGCGGCCCGGAGTTGATCGACGCGTTGAACGTCGAGTTGTTGGAGGCAGCCCACCAACGCGGTGAGGTGAGTTTGGAACAGGTTCGGGTCGACACCACCGTCGTCGAGGCGGACGTCAAGTATCCGACCGATTCGGGTTTGTTGACCGCTGCGACGTGTCGGATCTCGTCACGGCTTCGACGGCTCGCCAACGCCGGCGTGAGAGTCGCCTACATCGACCGCACCGGCACCGCTCGGGCGCATCAGCATTCGATCGGAGCGTGGCTGCGGCGCCGCACCGACGAGGCCAAAGCAGAGGTGTTGACGATCACCGGTCTGCTCGCTGATCTCGCCGAACTGTCCGTGGCTGAAGCGACAAAGGCGTTGAAACATAAGGCTCGGAGCCGTCGTGTGCGTCGCATGCTCGACGATCTCGCGGTCCTTGTGGAGCGCACCAACCGGGTCATCGCCCAGGCCCGCTGCCGGGTCAACGGCCACCAGCCTGACGGCGCGACACGACTGGTCTCGTTGCATGAACCAGACGCTCGTCCGATCCGCAAAGGCCGGCTCGGCAAGCCCGTCGAGTTCGGTTTCAAAGCACAGGTGATGGACAACGCCGCCGGGATCGTCCTCGACTATTCCGTGCACATCGGCAACCCGTCCGACACCGGCCTGCTCCGTCCAGCGATCGAACGCGTCGCTGCACAATTCGGGATTGCACCGGTGTTGGTGACCGCCGATCGCGGCTACTGGGACTCGACCATCGAAGCAGATCTCACCGTCGCCGGTGTCGCCACCGTGGTGATCCCGCGGACAGGCAAAGCATCCCAAGCACGAGCGGCGATTGAACACGCCGACACCTTCATCGCCGCAGTCAAGTGGCGCACCGGATGCGAGGGACGGATCTCACACCTCAAACGCGACTGGGCCTGGCGTCGCACCCGCATGCGCGGTCACAACGGTGTCCGCATCTGGTGCGCCCACGGCGTGTTCGCCCACAACCTCGTCAAGCTCATCCACCTCCAACAATGACCACCGGACCGAAGACCCGAATTGGATGCTCGAAGGCCACTACCGCTGGATCCTCGCGCTCGCACACCGAGCGACTCGACCACGCCCGCCACCGGCCGGACCCGTCCCACATCTGAGCCTCACACCCGCCAACCAGAGCTAGCCACACGCCTACTTCTTCCGGGGCAAGTAAGCTAAGCAGTCTTGGTCGTCGCCCAATTTTGTCCGCACTCAGCACGGCTGCGTACGATCGTGAATATGATCGTATTTCTCAGGAGGTGTGGTGACAAAGCTCGGATTTACTATTGGTGAGACGTACCAGGTCTCTGATCTGGCCAAGCGTCGTGTTGACGTCGTCGCTCAAGCACGCCGCGGAGGGGCGTTAATCCGTGACAAGGATGGGTTGCCGCTGCTGCTCTCACCGGCCGACAATGTTCTCCGCAGTCAGCACTTGCTCGGACTCGCGGGCGACTACCTGCGGGTGGAACGCGGCGACAGCGACGACGCTGCGTATGGGTCTCTGTCGTGGTTGACAATTTTGGACGAAGCGGATCGTCAGACTTTTCTGGCTGAGCTGTACATGCCGTTGGTTGTCGCACTGTCCGGTGGCCCGACCGGTCCGCTCGAGGAGATCATCGACGACTGGCGTGCGACTGCCAACGTGTGGGCGGACGAAGATCTTCGTCGGGACCTGACCAGGCCGTTACACAAGCCATTG
>JAYTKG010000239.1:0-13149 GCA_043730435.1 Acidimicrobiia bacterium
CTCGTTGTTGCCGGGGCACATGCCAGCCCACGACGCCAGATGGCCAGCGGTTGGGAAGCGGGACATGTCGGTGCCGATCTCAGCCAAGATCACTTGCGCAGTCCGGTATGACACGCCAGGGATCCCGATGAGTAACTGCACCGCCGCCTCATGAGGGGCCTGCAACTCCACGACCCGTTCGGAGAGCTGCTCGATGATCTTGTCGGCCTGATCGATTCGGGTGAGCATCGTTGCGCACAACATCGCGTGATGTGCGTTGAACCGGCCGTCCAACGCTTCGGTCAACTCCGGGATCTTCGTGCGCATCCGACCGTTAGCCATCTCCGCGAGCACAGCCGGGTCGCGTTGACCAGCGATCAACGCGTCGATCATTTCCCGCCCCGATTTCGTCAACACTTTCGACGTGAACGACGCCAACTTGATCCCGGCGTCCTCCAACACCTTGTGTAAGCGTTGCGACTCCCGACCGCGGTCCTCGACAACCACCCGCCGGTAGCGGTCAAGTCACGCTCCTCGCGAGTAGATCGTTCCGGAATGAACGACGGGCGCACCAAACCGTGTTCCAACAGTTGGCACCCCCACTGGCTGTCACCCACATCAGTCTTACGGCCAGGCACGTTACGCATATGACGGGCGTTGATCACCCACACCCGCTCGATCTCACCCTCCAAAATCCAGTGCACGGGTTTCCAATACACACCAGTCGCTTCCATACCGACCAGCCCGATACCACGCTCCACCAGCCACTCCGACAGTCGGAGCAAACCTTTCGAGGTCGTCGTGAACTGCTGCACCTGCTCAACACGGGCGCCGGTATCGTCAGGGAACCGGGCACACGCCATCACCATGTCACGATGCACATCCAAAAACGCGCACCGTTCTTCAACCATGATCATCATCAACCTCCATCTGATCGGCGGGATGCGCCAGCCCGGATGGGGACCTCGTCATGAAGAAACTGAGGCACGTGCTCGAAGCAACTCAAAAGAGCTCCCGAGATCCCACGCGTCAAGCTAGTAACGGGCTCCAAGCGCCATAGAGACACGACGTCTGCCCGGACCGGCACCCCAACAGATTCTCATACCAACACCTGCGGCCCCGACAGGACCATCGGAGCTAGTCGCCACAGTCGCAGTGCGTGCCGACGCGTCGTGCAGCTAACAGGCGCGTGTTCGATGTACCCAATCAGTCGCACACCCCAAACACGCACACGTGGGTGTTGCGACCGGACAACGCTCCCCGCCCTAAAATGGTTTGGCATCGGAACGTGGCGGGTACTTCTCCAACAGCACGTTAAAGCTGCGCTGCGAACGCGAGACGACCGATGGCTGACAAAACAGCGGCGACTACCCATACTGGGCACACCGTGGCTGACCCGGGTGCCGGGGCAAGGAACGACAGCGGTCTTACCGCGTTGGTCCTTGGCTTCTTCGCCGCTGGTTGGTTCTCGTGGACTCCTGAAGCATCCGGGGCATGGGCTACCGCCGTGAAGATCGGCAGCATCGCCAGCATCGTCGTGGCGGTGTTCGGTGGCATCCGGGCATCTCGTGGCCAACGAAACGGCGCGGTTCTCGGCGATCCAGCAACAGCGCAAAGATACGGACTGGTCGTCGCCGTCACCTTCGCTTTGGCCCTAGTCGGCGTGGGCGTACTGGGTGTCGTTGAACAAGCGACGTTCAGGCCCGTGTGGGTCTGTGCCGTCGTCGGGCTGCACTTCTTCCCGCTCGCCCAGGTGCTGCGAGCGCCACTCACCCGCTGGTTAGGCGTGGCGGTGACAGCCGTTGCTCTCGCAGCACTAGCCGTGGGCGTGTTCAGTACGGTTTCTCCAAGCACGGTGACGGGAACCGGGACCGGCGTGGCGCTCCTCGCATACTCCATCCTGTTGCTCTCGCTTCCAAACAACAGCCGAACACGCTAATCGCTGCGCCGAAGCCAAAGGCCAACCGACCCCGCAACATGCCGGTCTCCGAAGGAAGCTACCCGCCCGTCCGGCGACGCATCATCGACGCACCAGACGCGATGAGAGCCAGGACGACGAGAATGCCGATCAGGTCCAGCCACCAAAGAAAGTCGGTGAAGATCAGGAGCAGAGCGATGAACGCAATCATGAAGGGAACAGGGCGGGCCGACCAGTTTTGACGGGGACTCATGATTAGCTCCTTGCCCGGCGGACCGGACAAGCCAAACACCACTCACCGGTGTCGCCACTTACTCCGCGTCCGTCGCTCACCGGCGCACGATGAAGCTCACTTGTCTGGATGGGTGGCGTGAGCGAGTTGTCGCAGTACGGCGCTGTCGGCGGGTGGAGTGGCTGGTCCGTATGCCGAGCTGTAGGTGCCCTTGCAGCCGCAGGCGCATTGGATGGCGAACAGGATGTCTTGGTCGTCGGGGTTGGTGTCACCCTCGAACCGGACCGTGTGGTCAACCTGCACGTCGGTCGGGTTCATCGTTCGATCACAGCCTCGGCATGCGAGTTGGCCCTGATCGGTCGCGTAGAAGTCGGCCGTGTATCCGTCGGCGCGCAGCCGAGTGAGCGCATCGGTGACAGTCTCGAGCCGGTGGCCAGCGGACACGGTCGCCGATGGGTGGTGCTCGGACTCGTGCGCGCACTGCAGCATCGTGACGACCGGGTCGATGGTGGACATCACGATCTCGTTCGAGGCCATGTCGGTGCCGTGTAGCGATACGCCGATCAGTCCGACGAGGTCGGACCGGGTGAGGATGTTGTCGTGGTCGATGGCGACGCAACCATCGCTGATCGAACTGTTGACCGACCTGATCCCGTCGACCGAGCGAAGCCGGTCTACGAGTTCATTGAGGCAGAGCGGGCAGTTCGCTCCGTCGACCCGCAGGTTTGTGTGCATTGACACCCCCACCTTCGCTTGGTTGCGTGGCTCCATGAGTCGCCTGCGTGATTCTCGTGAATGGCAAGTTGCCGAACCGAGTCGTTGCAGTGATTCTACCGCCGGGCGAATGACTCGCCTAGGTGGACTGCGGGGGAAACGGTGGCGCAAGGAACGCCAGGGCGGTAAGACCGGTCGTGCCACTGTTGGACAGTCGCAGTTCCTCATCGCCGCGGAAGTAGGCCAGCGAGCCGGTGTCAAACGCCACCGTGTCGTCGTCCACCGCCAAGGTGCCGGAGCCCTCGACGATGTAAATCATGAGATCCGACGTGGAGTGCGTGTGGGGCGGCAGGGCTTGGCCCGGGCTGAGCCGGATGATGCGCACGTTCGACTGGCTGCCATCAAGCAGCGACGTGGCGACGAATCGTTCGCTGTCGTAGTCGGGCGCGTCGTCGAGGGTGGTCATCTTCATTGCGGCAGCCTCCCACACACGCCGATCGTTGTCCGGTAGGGGTAGCCAGCGCAGCGCCGGTGAGAGAGTCTCAGGCCGTTCGGGAAGGCGTTCTGTCAGGCGATGCGGCGTCGGTCACCGTACGCAGGCGGCGCAGCGGCGAGGCCACGATCCACACGTTTGCGAGCGCCATCCCTGCGGCGCCGATCGCGACCGTCGAGCGCGCGCCGAGCGTGGTCACCAGTACGCCGGCCACGGCCGCACCGACGGGGACCTTCGAGACGAGACGGGCTGGTCGAGCACGAGCGTTAGTTAGTTCAACTCGCGAGTTAGTCGGACATGGTTGTCATCGATATCGGCGATTTCGTCCGAGGCGAAGAAACGGTGGCCATGGAAAATGTGGCCGGTCTTAACTTTGATGTAGCCCATTCGGAGGAGTCGGTCGGCCTGTTCGGCTGGTAGCTCCGCGAGGTCAAGGTGTTCGATTGTGTGGGCATTCATCATCATCGGGAATCCCTGGGCTGGCGCCGCAACAACCCGATGACCATCCTCGCTAGATCCCCCAAGCAAGTCGTTTTGACCCTCGCTGCTCGCCGCTGCGGGGTTGCCAAACTTAAAATCTTCGACGACACCGACGTCATTCCCACTTGCGTCAAGAACATGCAGTCCCTTGCGGGCGCGTTCAATGTGCATTTGGCTACCAACTTTCCTTGAGGTCTGTTACTACCCATTTTCAGGGAGGGTTAGACGTCGTGACGAGCCTCGGTCATCGAATGTGTAGCCTCTATCAAGTAACTCATTTCAGGGGGTGCCGATGAACAACGACTATTCCTACGTCGAAGCGTCGCTCGCGTTCGAGCCGAGTGTCGGCTACCAGCAGCTCCGCGACGGTTGCCCGGTGCACCATGTCATCGAGCATGATCCGTCGTTTTACGCCATTGGGCGATTCGACGATGTGGTCGGCACGCTGAAGAACCCCGGCCTGTGGGGCAACCGGGACGGACCGGGCGTGTTCCGTCAGGAGTCGGGCGCGCTGGGGTCGGCCGATGATCCTGACCACGCTCGCCATCGTCGTGTGTTGCGGGACGCATTCGTGCCATCAGCGGTGGCCCGGATGGAGCCGAGTCTGGTGGCCATGGCCGACGAGCTGCTCGATGAGTTCGTGCCTCATGGGGAGGGGGACCTCGTGTCGCAATTTGCCTTCCCGTTCCCGGCTCTGGCGATTGGTGAAATGCTGGGGGTACCGCCCGAAGATCGCGAGATGTTTCGTGAGCTGAGCGGCCAGATCGTTGCCGCACTCACGGGTGGCGATGTCGCTGCGTACCACCGGGGCAAGGAAGCCGTGGGTGACTACGTCGACGAACGTCTGGCCGAGCGAACGGGTCGCGACAGTGATGACGACGTGCTCACGGCGCTACTAGCCGCTCGAAGTGACGGTCGGCTGTCACCGGCCGAGGTGAGACATCTCGGACACCAGTTGCTGGTGGCCGGGCACGAGACCACAACCAGTCTCCTCGGGCTCATGCTCTATCGGCTCATTGAGCGACCGGCGCTGATGCAGCAACTTCGAGACGACCCGACGCTGATCCCGGTGGCGGTAGAAGAAGCACTGCGTTTCGACTCCCCGGTCAGCGGCCTCTTCCGCACCAACGTCCACGACACCACCTTTCACGACATCGAGCTGCCAGCCGGCACCAAGGTGCAGGTTCTTTACGGCTCTGCCAATCGTGACCCAGCGCAGTTTCCGGATCCCGACGAGTTCCGGCTCAACCGTCCCAAACATGAACTTGGTCGCCACGTCGGTTTCGGCTGGGGCATCCATCACTGCATCGGCGCGCCGCTCGCCCGCCTAGAGGCGCGGGTCGCGTTCGAGCGCGTTCTTGCCCGTATGGCCGACATCGAACTCGCCGGGGAACCGGTGCGCAACCAGTCGTTCGTGCTGCACGGTCTCACCAGTCTTCCGCTGCGCTGGACACCCATGTGAGCGTGCTCGATCAGTTCCGTCTCGACGGCAAGATAGCCGTGGTCACCGGCTCTGGGCAGGGCATCGGACGTGGCATTGCGTGGGCTTTGGCCGATGCCGGCGCCAGCGTGGTGCTCAACGCTCGACGAATCGACGACCTCAACATCACGGCCAAAGGCGTCATCGAACGCGGCTCACGCGCGCTCGTTGTCGATGGTGACATTCGCGACTTTTCCGAGACGCTGGCCGAGCGAACCGTGACCGAATTCGGGCGGCTCGACATCTGGGTGAACAACGTTGGTGGCTCCGACGACAAGACCGTGCGCGAGCTCATCGATACTCCTGATGACGTGTTCCGCAGCCAGCTTGAACTCAACCTCACCAGCGCTTTCCAAGGCTGCAAAGCCGCGGCGCATCGCATGGTTGAGAATGGTGCCATTGTGAACATCTCCTCCGGAGCCGGCACGCGGGGTTCACCCCGCACCGGGCCGTACGCCGCAGCAAAGGCAGGCATGATCAACCTCACCCAAACCCTCGCGCTTGAACTTGCTCCACGCGGTATACGGGTCAACGCAGTGTCACCAGGTCCGATCGCCACTGAGGCGTTCCTTGATGTGCTCGGTGTTGGGGACAAGCTCGATGAACTAGCCCGCACCATTCCGCTTGGTCGTATAGGCACGCCGGACGACATCGCCGCAGCCGTGCTCTACTTGGTCTCCCCCGCGGCGTCGTGGGTGACGGGCGAACACCTGCTGGTGGCCGGCGGCCGCACCCAACGCAGCTACCAGTACGAACCCAGAAACGACCACGGAGAAGCCATCACATGACCGACGAAACCGAATATGTCGACAGCTACGAAGATGTCTCGGTCTTTGCGCTCGCTACCGATCGCGAGCAGACGCTGCTGGACGCCCAAACCGAATGCTGCTTCATGTGGAGCACATCGGCAGGTGACCCCGTCGGGGTCATCATGAACTACGTGGCCAAAGACGGTCACTTCTGGCTGACCTGCACCCGTCGACGTAAGCGGGTTCCTGCTATCGAGGCAAGGCCCCGCGTGGCTATTGCCATCAGCAGCCGCGGCACCGACATCGGCGTCAGTCAGACCGTCACGTATAAGGGCAACGCCATCGTGCATGAGGACGACGACACCAAGGCCTGGTTCTATCCGGCGCTCGCCGCCAAGGTCCGGCCCGAGAGCAACGAGCAGCAGGCCGCGTTCGTGCATCACCTCGCCACCCCCGGCCGCGTCGTGATCGAGATCGTGCCCGACAAGCGCATCGGGTTCGACGCCGAGCAAATGTTCCGCAACTCCCCCGCCGGTTCAAGCCGCTCGAAGGTCTGACGCTCGAACCTTTTCGACACTTATGCAACCGCGCCGGAGTACGAGTTGCGTCGAGTTACGTGGCGCCGGGGAGCAGGGTGAGCAGGTTGTGATCCATGACCGCTGATGCTGAACGGTGGAGCATTTGCCGCATGAACGATGAGCCTCGTTCGTTGGCGGGGTCAAGCGTGCCGGCAATCAGCTGATAACCTTTCACCATGGGACCTAGGGTGATGTCAGCCGCAGAACTTGAGCGCCTCAGCCCGGCCGAACAAGACGCCGTATTCCAAGCCAGCATCGTCCGAGATCTCAGCCTCGTACCGCCTGATTTCCTCGCTCGTATCCGCGAGCGTGCCGCCGAGCACATCAAAGCGAACGAAGCCGACCCGACACAGTGAGTGCCATGCGCGTGCGCGCAACGGCCAGGTTCTTCGAAGATCTCGACCGCCAGTTACCTTCCGAACGTGGGCGCAGCGGCGAACCCTCAACGAACGACTTCCAAACCTTCGAGTTGCTCCGCATCGTCGAAACGTTCGCGGAGGAGTTCTTTACTCTGCCCGAACTCATACCTGGCCGACCCGAATACCGGCTCCTCATCGCCACCGGAACCGTCGTGCCAGCGTTCTCGGTCCTTGGTCAACTCGCCCCCGATGGCGCTGTCGAACTCATCCAACTCGACATCGATCTAGATGAGGGCGACTACACCGACATCAGCGAGGACGACTGACATCGGCTCTTTTGAGCACCGGCGGTGGTTCCGATGCTGTAGTTGACCCGTTCGACCGCCTCCTAACACGGCATCCGAGACGGGCGCCCGCCCATGCAAGGAGGCCGACAATCCAGCACGTCAGGAGCGCGTCGAAAACGGCGTTGAACAACTGAGTTTGAAAAGTGGAATCGGATGATACGTACCGGGAGCCCGAAAGGAATCCCTCAACCGGAAGTCCAACAAGCCAGGATGCAGCGGCTGACAGTCCGACTACAGCATTTCGGCAGCTGGCCAGAAGGCGCCCGGCAAGCCACGCCGTACGAGCTGTGAGTTGGCTGCGCGGCGCAAACTTCCGTCATGACGAGGCCAACACGCGGCGCATGCCTTCGGCACTTGCCCTCGCTGCATCCTCCACCGGCGCGGCCCACAGGTCGTGCGAGCACACTTCGAGCGAGATGGGAGCGGTCACGCCCATTTCGATGAGGGTGTCCACAAAGCCGACTGAATCAAAGCTCCCCTCACCCGGCGGCAACCGGGATGCGAGGCAGTCGTCTTTGTAGTCATCGAGTAGGGGCGTCGCGGGGCCGTCGTTCATCTGTACGGCGAACACCTTCTCGGCCGGGAGGGCACGGAGAAGCGCGAGATCATTGGCACCGCGCGTATGGTGCCAGATATCGGCGCAGTAGCCAGCGTTGTCACGTCCGACGGCTTCCACGATGGCCTGAGCGTCGGCAGCGGTAGGAATGTTCGTGTAGGGCAGCCATTCGATACCGACCAAGAGCCCGTGTAGAGCCGCCCGATCGCACAATTGGCCGAACCCCTCTACAGCCTGCGCAAAGGAGCAGTCGTACGGCCCGATCGCCTGCAGGTAACGAACGCCAGCCGCGTCGGCGAGTTCATACGCCAGTTCCTCGACCATGCGACACTCGTCGGCCGAGGAGCCTTCACGTGCCCACCACCCACGAGCTGTTTCCACCTCGGCGATACAGAGGCCGTGATCGGCAACGAGTTTGGCTAACTGGGCAGCGGTACGCCCGGCCTCGCGCATGCGACCGTAGGCTTGCGCGTACAGGCCAATGCCCGCGTATCCGGTGGCTGCCGCCGCGCGCACGCGTGCATCGAAGTCATCGAACCGGGGTCGGCTGAAATGGGACCACACCAGGTCTGGCCATCTGAGCTCACGGGCGTTCATGGAAGATCGCGCCAACCATCGAGCAGGTCCGGCACGCGCAGTTCGGGGGCGATGCGATCGGATCCGATCACCTTGTCGATCCAAGCGTGGACGTGACTAATCCGTCGCTCCTGATAGTTGATGACCTGACCTCCGTGGGCTGCGTGTTCCATTGATTGCTGGATGGGTTCGAGGTTGCGGTAGTCCTCCTCCATTACCACGTCGAACCGGTCGAGTCGCCTGTCCCACAGGTCGCGATTGGGGTTGTCACCCTCACCCCAGTCGGGCACGAACCAGGTGATATCAAGCCGAGTACGATCAACCGCTTCCGGCCAGAACACCAGGAACGGAAACCCGCGTCCGTCGATCGGTGAGATGAGATTGGGGAAGATGCCGTGGGCCGGTTGCAGATTCGCCCGTAACGCCTCATCGGCTCCGTCAAAAAGTGGCAGGGCCTCTCGACCGTCTCCACGAACGCCGGGCAGCACGGGCGACACCATCGACTGATGCCCGTTCGGGTACAGGGTTATGACCGTGCCCTTCGTGGCCAGCGCCGGTGCGACGGTGGTTGGGTGCACGGTGCGGGCGTGGTACACCTCAAGGAACGCCTCGGCCATGATCTTCCAGTTACAGCGCACGTGGACAGTCTTTACGTCGAGAATGCGGAATTTTGCGACGGTGAGGCACTGCAACACATCGGGTAGCGGCGCCAACCATTCGAGCAACGGTGCCGCGTCTTGGTCGAGGTTCACGAAGTGCCAGCCGCCGAACGATTCACAGCGCACGGATGGCAGGCATCGCTCGTCCTTCACCAGACCCAGGAAGTCCCGTTCGTCGGGCACCCGAATCAACGAGCCATGCAGGTCATAGCTCCAGCCATGAAACTGGCAGACGAACAGCCGCGTGCTACCGACGTCATCGCGCACGACCGGAGCCCCCCGATGTCGGCACGCATTGAAGAATGCCCGCACCGTCCCGTCCTCGCCTCGTGCCAGAAGGATGGAGGCACCTGCGATGTTGCACAACTTGTAGGAGCCACTCTTAGGCAACTCACTGTCGTGTCCGGCGTAGAGCCACGTCTTTTTCCAGAGATGCTCCCGTTCAAGTGCGTAGAACGCTGGATCGGTGTAGCGACCGAGCGGTAGGTCGGGCAGTTTCGGGAACCCGTCCGGCGGAGCGGTGCGGGTGGCTTCGTACTGCGAACGCTCTTGGAATCGAGCGACATACTCGCTATCCATGACGACTCCTGTCTTCGAGTTACTTGAGACTGACTCTAGTCTGACAGCTACAGCTGGCGAACCGGGTCGTCACCCGTCCAGCCCACGGCAGCGTCACGCACGAAGGCGTAAAAACTCTCTAAGCGATCTGATTGTTCGTAGAGTTCCGCCATGTGGCCCAGGGTGGCAACCGTGTCCACGAAGTGATAGCGGGTTTTGGTCGAGCGTGCGCTCATGGCCAGCTCGAAACCCAGCGAGGCAAGGTGGGCGGTTGCCGTATCAAGGTTTTGCACCATAAACGCCATGTGGTGCAGGCCGGTGTCGTTCACGCCGTAACGCTCGCGTACGATGCTCGGACCTGTGCCGTGGTCCTGCATGAGTTCAACCATGAGCGACCCCCATTGGCCGTACGCGGAGGAGTGGTCGAACACGGCGGGCGCACCCCGGTAGACGACATCATGCCCCTCGATATGGCGACGGACGAAGAACGGCCCCGCACCGAAGTCGGTGGCCCAGCGAGTGGCGGCGGCATCGACATCGGGCACGCTGTAGGCGATCTGCACCGGTGGTCCGAGCACCGAAAGATCGATCGTCACAATCCATATCGTAGGCGTGGCACACTCAACGAATGGACAAGCAGGAAATCATTGACGTGACCATCGCGTACACCTGGGCGCTCGACACCAAGCAGCTCGATCAGCTGCGGAATGTGTTTGCTCCTGACGCCACCGCCGTGCTGCGCGGCGTTGAATGCAACGGCCTAGAGGCCATCATCGAGCGCATCGGACCAGCCATTATGCGGCTTGACGCTACGCAGCATTTCATCGGCAATCACCAGGTCGTGGTAGACGGCGATTCGGCCACGTGCCGTTGCCAACTCCAAAGCCAGCATGTGAAAGCGGGTGTGGAAGGCGGTGACACCTATCTGATCGGTGGCACCTACGACGACCGGCTTGTGAGAACCGCCGACGGCTGGCGGATCACCCATCGGGTTATGGCTCAAACGTGGACGACCGGGAACCCGGCCATAACGAAACGATAGGGTCAAACGCTAGGGACCGACGATGCGTTCTACAAGGTCGGCCACCACGGTTGGCAGCCCGCGCACACCAAGGCCCTTCACGGCTCGGTCTCGTCCGAGTGTGGCGACGGCCGACACTTCCAACAGCGACACGAGCGCGGCTCCCATAACGCCGGCCTCGGCCGGGTCCAGTTTGCCGCGACCGGCCCGAGCGGCGTCAGAGAACAGGTCGGCAAGCTCAGCCCGCACTGTCTTGCGGTGTGCTTCGAGCGCCACGTTCAGACCGGCCGAGTTGATGAAGAACACCGACGCCGAGGTTTTCCGCTGACGAATGTGTTCCAGCAACACCGTCATGAGAACGGCAACCGGTAGATCGTC
Organism: Acidimicrobiia bacterium; assembly: GCA_043730435.1. Classification (GTDB taxonomy): domain Bacteria; phylum Actinomycetota; class Acidimicrobiia; order Acidimicrobiales; family Ilumatobacteraceae; genus JANMCE01. The sequence goes on from JAYTKG010000239.1 coordinate 11,078, forward strand.
GTCCAGTGCGTGGCGGGCGAGGGTCAGCAGTTCGCTGCTGAAGGCCTGCGTGCCTTCGAGCAAAATCTGTTCCTTGCCGGCGAAGTGGTAATACACCGCGGCGGGCGTCATGTCGGCGGCATCGGCGATGTCACCGACGGTCACGTCATCGAACGACACTCGGGCAAAGAGCTTCATCGCCGACTCCACAATGTGGGTTCGTCGAGAGGGTCGGTGGGCCGGACGGGTCGCCACAATCGCCTTGCTCATTACCGCCACGTTGTCGTCATCAGGGCACAGAGTACGCCACAACGGGGCACCACCAGGCAGTATGGGGTCATGTTGACCAAGACTCCGGCTCACCGACCGTCTCGACGGGACGAGATTGTCGACGCCGCCATCATGGTCTTCAGTCAACGAGGCTTTGTTGATGCCTCTATAGGCGACGTTGCCGAAGCCGCCGAGGTTGCGGTCACCGCGGTGTATTACCACTTCGCAGGCAAGGAGGACCTCTATGGTGCCGCCATCGCGAAAGTGTTGTCTGCCGTCGACGACGTGGTTTCCTCGGTGCGGGCCGATGATGCCCCGGCTGACAGTGACACCCTGCACCAGGTGATCGATGCCGTGTGGGAATGGGTGGACGAGAACCCAAGTCCGGCAACCTTGATGCACCTCCATACTCCCGCAGCAACTCGTCAGGCCGCCCAGCTGCGACGCGAGTTTGACGAACTCCATGTGCGACGAGCCTTCGCCTACCTTGATGTGGGCGGCGACCAGCCATCGCTCCACCGACAGGCGGTGGCCACGCTCGCCATTCGTACCCTGGTGGACATGCTGATCGCCATTCACCCGATGCGTATGGCTGGCGGACCGTTGAGCGACTGCTCACCCGCGGCGGTACGCAAGGCGGTGCAGTCAATGGCCACCCGCCTGGTGCTGACCCTGTAGCTACGTACCTGCCAGTCGGGCGACCACCGGTGCCAGGTCTTCGGCATTGCGTTGGGCGACGGTGATGTAGCTGATGCCGCTGCGCTCGCGCCGCTCGCACAATGTGTCACATATGGCATCGACACTGCCGATCAGCGCATGCGGATGGGACAGAATGGCCGCACCGTCCACGCCGAATCGTGTGCCAATTGCGTCCGCGGCTGTTACGGGGTCATTGGTAACCGACACAAAGTACGCCCCGATCTCCAACTCGAGCTGGTCAAAGCGATCTCCTGCCCCGTCGCGTATCCACTGAATCTTTTCTTGCGTCTTTGCGTCGGTGGCGCTGGCGAAGCTGTTGGCGCCGAGCTTGCCAGCCGAGTTGTCAAAGTTGAGACTCACAATGTCGGCCAGTCGCCCGGCCAGCGCCAGCACCTTCGGTGAGCCGCCACCAATCATGATCGGCACGTGCTGCTGTACCGGCTTGGGTGTGCCCGCAAAACCGGAGGCGTGCACGTACTGGCCGTCGATGTTCAGCTGCTCGCCGGCCCAATGGGATCGCAGCAATCCGACCGTTTCGGCCAGACGCGCAATGCGCACGCCGGGGCGATCCATCGGGATCCCCAGGCCGTCGTACTCGGCCTGCACCCAACCGGCACCGATAGCTGCTTCCAGTCGACCCCCCGACAGAAAGTCGACGGTCGCCAATTCCTTCGCCAGTACGACCGGATGGTGATAGTCCACACAAAACACCCGGCACCCGACACGCAACGTCGTCGTGACGGCGGCGGCCATCATCATCGCCGAGATCGGCGCGACATCAACCGGACGGTGCCCGCTGGAGTTCACGATCTCCCCCGGTCCGAAATGATGATCGGTGGTGAACAGTGTGCTGTAGCCGAGGGCCTCGGCTCGCCTCGAGGTCTCGGTCCACGATGCGGCGGTCGGGGCCTCAAACGCTTGCAGCGCAAACCGGAACGGACGACTCATGATGCGCGCCGTCGGGTTTCTTTCCAGCCGGTCTGCTGCCGACGTTCGACGATCTGCCAACCGTCAGGCGTTCGCTGCAGCCGATCCCGGTACTCGCCGACACTGGTTCGCACCTGATCGGCATCATCTTTTGGCACAGCGTGTGCAATGAAGTACGTGACCGTGTTGGCGACATC
>JAYTKG010000240.1:0-10916 GCA_043730435.1 Acidimicrobiia bacterium
CCGCCCGCAAGCCCCTTTCCCGAGACGAGAATGTCCGGCTCCCATCCATCGCCCTCGTGTCCCCAGCGGTAGCCAGTCCGACCGAAGCCGGTCATCACCTCGTCAACGATGGTGAGCACCCCGTAGTGACGACAGATCCTGACGGCTTCGGCCCAGTAGTCAGCCTCGGCCGTGAGTGCACCACCGGCTGCCCCGATGATGGGCTCGGCGATGAACGCCGACACCGTCTCCGGCCCGGCCGCCTCAATCACTCCGGCCAACGCAGACGCGTCGTCCCAGGGGACCTTCGGCCACTCGGCCAGCAGTGGCTCAAGGCCAGCCTTGCGATCCGCGTGGTTTCCGGCAGCAAGCGTGGCCAACGTGGAACCGTGATAGCTCGGTGTCCGGCCAATGACCTTCCACCGCTCGGGCTGACCGTTCGACAAGTGATGAAGACGAGCCAGGCGGATGGCCGAGTCGTTGCCTTCACTTCCGCCGCATGCGAAGAACGCGTGATTGTGACGAGCCGGAAGCCACGAGTCAACAAGCGTGTCAATGAGCGCCTGACGATTGGGCGTGTTCCAGGTTGGCAGCACGTAGTCAGTCGTGGTGAGTGCGTGATGAACCGCAGTAGCAACTTCAGCGCGACCATGGCCAACGTTACACACCAACGCGCCTCCCGCTCCGTCGAGAATTGCCCGTCCGTCGGCGGTATAAAGCCACACGCCTTCACCGCGCACCACGGTCGGACCGGCTGCCTGCGCGGTAAACCGGTATCGGTCCTTCACGGCATCGCTTGTCATCCCTGCAGTCTGCCCGACCGCGCGCCACCTGTCGGCGTAGGTCGAGTGGTATCCGTCCCTAAGCAGGAAGAGTGGCGCGTTCATCACTCTTCGATTTCGACGCGCTTTTCACTTTGGCAGTCGTTGCGACCAGCACGGATACCAACATCGCAACGCCTGGCCAGACGTACAGCTGTTGAGCACCGAATCGGCTGCCAAGCGGCCCGGCAAGGACAAAACCGACCATAAGGAAACCCTGATCACATGCCGTCGAAAGGGCGAACACCCGGCCGCGGGTTCGGTCATCGGTGGATCGTTGTACGGCGCCCGACCACGGCGAACGAACGAGGCCAGAACCCAACCCGCCAAGCGACTGCAGCAACACAATGGCCGCAAAGGTATTCGGCACTACCGTACCTCCGATGCCGATGGCCATGAGGGCCGTGCCCACGGCCATCCCGGTGTGCTCTCGTCCCTCGCCGTACCGACGAGCGAGCCAGGCGGAACCTGCAATGGAGCCCACGCCCCACACCGTGCTAATCAGTGCGAATCCGATGGCTCCGGCCCCAAAGAAGTCCGCCAGGGGAAGGTCGGCCACCATGCAGATGCCGAACGACATATCCCACAACATGCTGACCAGAAACAACTTTTGTAAGACCCGGGAGTGGCGGACGATGCGAAATCCCTCCAGCAATCCCGAGACCTCGTGCTTCGAGGAGCTACCCCCGAAATCACCATGCGACACGACGACGAAGACTGCAGAGGAAAGAAATGTTGCTGCGTTGATGGCGTAGACGCCCCGGGCACCAAGTGTGCCAGCGAGTGCTCCGCCAGCGAACGGCCCGATAACGAGTGCGATACCCCCAGCGGACGCCAGAATGCGATTCGCCCAGTCGAGGTTGGCAGGACCGGCAAGGTTCGGAATCGCTGCCGACGAAGCAGACTGGAACGGACTGTTCAACAGGGCGGCACCGAGATTCAAACCGACCAGAACCGAGAGTGAGACGCGGGAGGCAACCAGCGCCATCAGCAACCACATCAACCCGGCCGCGGTTTCCGATGACAGCATCACCCAGCGACGATCGAAGCGGTCAGCGATCCAGCCGGCGAGCGGCGACACGAGCGCAGACAAGCCGAGGTTGGCGAGCATGGTGACCGACAGCCATGTGGTGGAGTGCGTGCGGGTAAAGACTTCTACCAAGAGCGCAGTGCGCCCGGCGAAGTCTCCACCAACGGTGATGCCACGTCCCCACGCCAAGCGCCGCACCGCGCGCCGGGGATCAACTGTCGTGGACATGCTCCCAGTTTGCCGGTGGGCTGCTCTCGCGTGCCGATTCATTTCCCGGCCCTCGGGTGTACCGCCGTAGACTGGTAGTCCCCCAAACCAACGGATGCTGATTCTGATGACCGTCATTACCAACGAAGCCAACCGTCGACGGACGTTTGCGATCATCAGTCACCCTGACGCCGGGAAAACCACCCTCACCGAAAAATTCCTTCTCTACGGAGGTGCCCTCCAATCGGCAGGCACCGTCAAGGCCCGCGCCGGACGTCGCAGTGCCACCTCCGACTGGATGGAAATGGAACAGGAGCGCGGCATCTCCATCACATCAACCGTGCTGCAGTTCCCGTACCGGGATTGTGTCGTCAATCTGCTCGACACACCCGGTCACCGTGACTTCTCCGAGGACACCTACCGCGTTCTTGCCGCGGCCGATGCAGCGGTGATGGTGCTTGATGCGGCCAAGGGCATCGAGCCGCAAACGCTGAAGTTGTTCGAGGTTTGCCGCGCTCGCGAGTTGCCATTGATCACGTTCGTGAACAAGTGGGATCGCCCCGGTCGCGAGCCATTGGAGATCCTCGATGAGATCGAGCGGCTGCTCGATGTGAAAGCCACACCCATCACCTGGCCGGTTGGTATCGCTGGCGATTTCCGGGGCGTGCTTGATCGTCGAAGCGGCGACTACATCCGCTTCACCCGTACGGCGCGCGGCGCCACCGAAGCGCCGGAAGAGTTGGTTTCGGCCGAGCGCGCTGCTGTGGAGGAAGGCTCCGCCTGGAAGGCCGCTGTCGATGAGCAGGACCTGCTCGAAGCAACCGGCGCAGACCACGATGATGAGACGTTCCGGGCCGGTATCACCACGCCGGTGTTTTTCGGTTCTGCGCTCACCAACTTCGGCGTGCGCCTGCTGCTTGACGCGGTCATTGACCTCGCGCCGCACCCGTTTGATCGTCCGTCCGACGCCGGTGATATTCGCCATCTCGACGACGACTTCAGCGCCTTTGTGTTCAAGGTGCAAGCCAACATGGACCGGTCGCATCGCGACCGTATTGCGTTCGCTCGCGTGTGCTCGGGCAAGTTCGAGCGCGGCATGGTCGTCACCCACGGCACCACCGGCAAACCGTTCGCCACCAAGTACGCCCACTCGGTTTTCGGCCAAGAGCGTGAGACCATCGAGGAGGCCTATCCGGGTGACGTGATCGGGCTGGTCAACGCCCTCGATGTGCGCGTCGGCGACACGCTCTACACCGGACCGAAGGTCAACTTCCCACGCATACCCAGCTTCTCTCCCGAGTTCTTCTCCACCGTGCGTGTGCTCGACCCAGGTCGCTACAAGCAGTTCAACCGCGGCATCGAACAGCTCGATCAGGAAGGCGTGGTGCAGGTGCTGCGCCATCCCGACATTCGCGAGAACCCGCCGATACTCGCTGCGGTCGGGCAGCTGCAGTTCGAGGTTGTCGCCAACCGCATGGCCAATGAGTTCGGCGCCAAGGTCGAGATGACACCGAGCCGCTTCACGCTCGCCCGCCGCACCGACAAAGAGTCACTACCCGGCCTGGCCCGTATGAACGGCGTAGAAGTCGCCCAGCGCTCCGACGGCACCCTGCTCGCCCTGTTCGAGTCGAAGTACTGGCTGAACCACCTGCTCGCCAACCAACCCGACCTCACCCTCGAGCCGCTCGTAGCCGGCGCACTCGCCGACATGCGCGGCTAACTCAAGCATCGGTACGCATACAAGTCAGATATACTTTCTGCATGACGATGCAGATAGCACTCCGGCTCGATGACGAGCAGGTGAAACAGCTTGATCACCTCGTTTTCTCGTGGGATGACCTGCAGAATCGCTCAGACGCCATCCGGATCGCCATCCAGGAGTTTGTCGACCGCCGGACCCGTAGCGACATTGATCGTCGAATAGTTGAGGGCTATAGGCGCTTCCCGCAGGGTGGCGCGCACGACGTTGATGACTGGGGTGATCTGATCGCGCAGTCAGTGGAGGGTACCGATGACGGGCTCGCGGCGCTCGACGTCGAGGACGGCGGTTGGTGATGCAGCGCGGCGAGGTCTGGCTACACGAATCGCCGACACGCAAGCCTCGCCCCGTGTTGATCCTCACCCGAGATAGCGCCATCGGCGTCTTGCGTTCCGTCGTGGCCGTTCCTGGCACGCGAACCATTCGCAACATTCCGACAGAAGTCCCGCTCGATGAGTCCGACGGAATGCAACAGTCTTGTGTGCTTTCCACCGACAACATCGGGCTCTACAACAAGGCCTACTTGACCCGTCACCTCACAACACTCTCGCCGGAACGCATGGCACAGGTCTGCCACGCACTCTCCCTCGCGATCGACTGTTAGCCAAAGGCCGCCCGTGATGCCGAACCCTCTGACGAGGCAACGCCAGCGGAACCCTCTAGCCACCACCGACCCGTAGTGCGCTTGAGTCACGGCAGATTTCACGGGATGAAATCTGCCGTGACTGAAAGCCGTTCAGCTGGCGTCTTTGAGTTCGCGCTTGAGTTCTTTGACTTCGTCGCGGAGGCGGGCGGCGTATTCGAACCGTAGGTCGGCAGAGGCTTCGTGCATTTCGTCTTCGAGCGTCTGGATGAGACGGGACAGCTCGTTGGCCGGCAGGTTGGCCAGCTCGCTGCGCTTCTGCCGATCGCGTTCGGTTTCCTTACGTCGGCCCTTGCCGGGCAGGGGCGCCGTGTTGTCGGGTCGCAGCATCGACAGAATGTCGTTCACGGCCTTGATGATGGTGGTGGGGTTGATGCCGTGTTCGAGGTTGTAGGCAACCTGCAGCTCACGACGCCGATTGGTCTCACCTATTGCTCGCTCCATGGAAGGTGTGATCTTGTCGGCATACATGATCACCTGCCCGTTGACGTTTCTAGCAGCTCGGCCCATGGTCTGAATGAGCGATGTCTCCGAGCGCAGGAAGCCCTCCTTGTCGGCATCGAGAATCGCAACCAACGACACCTCCGGTAGGTCGAGCCCTTCCCGCAAAAGGTTGATACCGACCAGCACATCGAACTCACCGAGACGCAGTCCGCGCAGGATTTCGATGCGCTGAATGGTGTCGATGTTGGAGTGCAAATACCGAACGCGCAGACCCTGTTCGAGCAGATAGTCGGTGAGGTCCTCGGCCATCTTCTTGGTGAGCGTGGTGACTAGTACCCGATCACCGTTGATGATGCGCTCGTTGATGTTTTGCATGAGGTCATCGATCTGACCCTTGGTGGGCTTGATGATGACCTGCGGGTCTACCAGCCCGGTGGGGCGCACGACCTGCTCAGCGACATTGGTGGACACGCGTCGCTCATAGTCGGACGGGGTGGCCGATACGAAGATCACCTGGTTCAGCCGCTCCATCACCTCTTCAAAGGTGAGTGGCCGGTTGTCACGCGCCGACGGCAGCCGGAAGCCGTGCTCCACCAGTTGATCCTTGCGGCTGCGGTCACCGGCGTACTGGCCGTGCAACTGCGGAACGGCCACGTGACTTTCGTCAATGACGAGCAAGAAGTCTTTCGGGAAGTAGTCGATAAGGGTGAAGGGCGGTTCACCGAACGAGCGGCCGTCGATGTGCATCGAGTAGTTCTCGATGCCGTTGCAGTACCCGACCTCGGCCATCATCTCTAGGTCGTACTGGGTGCGCATACGTAGCCGCTGCGCCTCCAGCAGCTTGCCTTCCTTCTCAAACGTGGCCAGCCGCTCCTGCAACTCGGCCTCAATGCCCACGATGGCCTTGCGCATCCGTTCCTCGCCCGCCACATAGTGGGTAGCAGGGAACACCATCACCTCGGTCAGTTCGTTGAGCTGCTCACCCGTAAGCGGATCAACCACCGTGATGCGATCAACCGTGTCACCGAACATCTCAATACGAACGACCGTCTCGTCGTACGCCGGATGCACCTCAATGGTGTCACCCCGTACGCGGAAGTTGCCGCGGCCGAGGGCGATGTCGTTGCGGTCGTACTGCAGGTCAACCAGGTTGCGCAGGATGGAGCGCTGGTCGTAATCGACGCCGGTGTGCAGCTCGAGCAACTGACCCTTGTACTCCGCGGGGTTGCCCATGCCGTAAATGCAGCTGACCGACGCCACCACGATGGTGTCGCGACGGGTGAGAAGCGCGGCCGTCGCCGAGTGGCGGAGTCGGTCTATCTCGTCGTTGATGGACGAGTCCTTCTCGATGTAGGTGTCGCTTGACGCTATGTAGGCCTCGGGCTGGTAGTAGTCGTAGTAGCTGACGAAGTACTCGACCCGGTTATTGGGGAAGAACTCCTTCATCTCCTGCGCCAGCTGGGCGGCCAGTGACTTGTTTGGCGCCAGCAGCAACGTGGGGCGTTGGGTGTTCTCAATGGTCCAGGCAATGGTGGCCGACTTGCCGGAGCCGGTGATGCCGAGCAGCGTCTGAAACCGATCACCTCGGTCGACCCCCTCGCTCAGTTGAGCAATGGCCTTCGGTTGATCACCCGACGGATCAAAATCGCTCACAACCTTGAACGCTTCCATGGCTACAGACTACCGCAAACGAACAAGCGTTCGGGAGACGGAAGACGCGAGTCTGCCGGGCACGCAACGTCCGACAGACGTACGATCGGAGGAGCCCCCGATCCCCTTGGCCAGACCGGAGTCCGATGTCGCTGAGTCGCCGCACGTTTCTTCTCGGAACGACCGCTGCACTTGCAGCGTGCACGTCAAAGGCCAAGCCGGCCGCGCCCACAACGACAGCCGTAACGTCACCGACCACCCCACCGCCGACCACGCCATCGCCCACGACAGGTGAGCCGACAACGACGACGGTGGCGCCCGCTACAACGCTGTCGGCCACCACCACAGCGAAGCCGTTGGGAGAAAGTCCGTTCAAACTTGGCGTCGCGTCGGGTGATCCGCTTGCGGACAGGGTGATTTTGTGGACCCGTCTAGCGGTGCCGGCCACCACCACGCCCGTGTCGGTCACGTGGGAAATTGCCACCGATGACGCGTTCACCAAGGATCGAAAGTCAGGCGAAGCCAAGGCACAAAACGAAGCTGGCTTCAGCGTGCACGTCGACGCCAACGGCCTCAAGGCCGACACGCGTTACTTCTACCGCTTCCAGGCCAACGGCTTCACGAGCCCCATCGGCAAAACGCGGACGGTCCCCGCTGAGGGTGCAACGGTCGACAAGCTGCGCTTTGGGTTCGGGTCATGCCAGGAGTACTCCGAGGGCTACTACAACGCCCACAAGGACATCGCCGTGTCGAACCTGGATCTGTTTATCTGGCTGGGCGACTACATCTACGAGTATCCGGTACCGGCCGGGCAGGGCGTGCGAGCGGTACCGGGTGACAAGCTGCGTACTCTCGATGACTACCGCGGCCGCTATGCCCACTACCGCTCCGAGCCCAACCTTCAGGCCGCCCACGCGTCGTGCCCATGGGTGGCGGTCTGGGACGACCACGAGGTGGAGAACAACTACGCCACCAACGCCAGCGAAACCGGAATTCCGCCGGAAGAGTTCGCCCAACGGCGGGCGATGGCCTACCAGGCCTGGTGGGAGTTCATGCCGACGCGACTCGCGGCGCCGACCGGACCCGCCTACAAAATTTACCGTGACCTCAGCTACGGCAAGCTGGCGCGGTTCTTCCTGCTGGACGGCCGCCAGTACCGCACCGATCAGGCGTGCGGTGACGTCGTTCTTCAACTCAAGCCACCGTGCGACGAGATCAACTCGCCCGGCCGCACCATGCTCGGCGCCGAGCAGGAAGCCTGGCTGCTCGACGGACTGGGGAAAGCAACGACTACGTGGAATGTTGTGGCCAACCAAGTCGTCGTGGCGGACGCAACGCTCAATGGTGCCGTTCTGAACTTCGATCAGTGGGACGGCTACCCAGAGGCACGAATGCGTCTCTTGAAAGGTATCGACGCCACCGGCAAGACCAACACCGTGATCGTGACCGGCGACATCCACCTCGCGGCCGTTGCCGACATCGTGCTGAAAGACGGTGACGCGAAGAAGGTGGTGGCAACTGAGTTCATCGGCACGTCCATTTCGTCGGGGGCGTTATTGCCCGAAGGCACCGAATCGGCCATTTCGTCCTTCCCCGATCTTCGCTACCTCAATGCCCGCAAGAGGGGCTGGTGCCTCAACGAAGTGACGCCGACCAAGTGGACTGTCACCTACCGAATCGTTGACGATGCAACAAAGCCAGAAAGCACCAGGACCACCGATGCAATTTTCACGGTCACTCCGGACAAGCCCGGAGCCGTCAAGGGCTAACCGCTACCGAGCCCGATAGCGGTTCAGATCTTCTGCCGTCGTTGGTGGAAGTGATTGCAGTTCCTGCCACAACCGGTCGACTTGGCGATGGAGATGTGGGAGCGATCCATCGTTGTGCACCACGTGTGTTGCGAGTGCGAGCCGCTGTTCGCGGCTGGCCTGATGAGCAACTCTCGCCTCGGCGTCTTCCCGGGTGAACCCTCGCAGGGTGACAAGGCGCTCTACCGCAACCTCGATCGGGCAGTCGACCACAATGGTTGCCGACAATCCGTGACGCGGGTTCTCGGCCAGCAATGGGATATCCAGAACAACGCAATGATCGGTGGCAAATTGCTCGTCGATTCGCCGGCTCATCTCCCGAGCGACCGCTGGATGCACGATGTGGTTCAGGTCAGCGAGGGCCTCGGCATTGCCAAATGCCAACGCTGCGAGCGACGCCCGATCCAGGGTCCCATCCGCACGAAGGATGCCCGACCCGAAGCGCTCGGCTAACTCTGCGACGAGTGGTTCGCCCGGTTGCTGTAACTCGCGCACGATAGCGTCGGCGTCGACGATGATCGCACCGAGTTCGGAAAGGCGGGCCGAAACCGACGATTTTCCTGCTCCGATGCCGCCGGTTAGCCCCACAAGGATCATGAACGTGACAGGGTATCGGAGGAGAAAAGCGGGCGCTCCTATCCACCGCGGGGTAGTTTCAAGGAATCGTAAACCGCTTTACAGGAAGCACCCATGACCGACGTCGACCACATCGATGAGTATGAGGGCTCCGCCCCGGCTAATTCAGCCGGGAGCGTGGGACTCACCCCGGTCATCGGATTGCGCCAACCGACCCCACGGCGCGTCGCCACGATTGAAGCCGAAGTAGGCAACTACCGAGGTGAAACCGGTGCGCCCCGCGAGGTCGCGGTGCAGACCCCGCCGATCGAGTTGTTCCGGTGGGCATCACTGGCCGTCGGAGCCATTCTCGCCGCCGGGGATCTTCACCTTGGCGTCTACGTCGCAGGTCTCCTGCTGCTGTTGTACGCCGGTTTCCGGACGCTGAAGCCCATCACCCTTACCGGGTCGTCCCGAGCTGCGACCGAGATCGGTCTGGAACTTGTCTTTCACGTCGTCATCATCGCCAAGACCGGTTCGTGGAATTCTCCTTTCGTCATCGTTTTGCTCCCGACGGTCGTCGCCGCCGGGTTTGCGCGCGGATACGCCTTTGCGCTCGAGCTCAGCACCGTTACCAGCATCGTGTTGGGTGTCTGGTTCGACAAGAAGTTCAACACGCACCAACCCGGCTACGCGGTCACACTCAGCGCGGCGTGGCTGGCGCTGTTTCTGCTGGTATCGCTGGTCAGTAGCTACTCGCGCCATGTGCTGGAAGAAAACGCTCGACAACAGACCCTGACCCTTGACCGCCTCGGACGGTTGGCCGAGGCGAACAAGTTGCTGTTCCAGCTCAACACCATTGCCCAGACGTTGCCGTCGTCGCTCGACATGGGTGAGGTGCTCGACTCCACCATTGCCCAGTTGCGCGACCTTATCGATTTCGACGCCATCACCATTTTGCTGCTCGAAGATTCCGACCGAACGTGGGTGCCCGTGCGCGAGGTTGGCAACCCCGACCAGACGAGCCTCACCACCTCGCAGCTGCCGCCCGTGCTCATTCGTGCTCTCGGACAGCAGGGGGCGCTCACCGAGGGTTCGCTGACCGCGGAGCAGGGTGGATTGTGGCCCGATGCTCGATCGGGCATCTATGCCTCGTTGACCGCTCGTGGCTCCCAGATCGGGTTGATGGCCCTGGAGTCGGCCATGTCCGGTCAGTTCCAGCAGACCGACGTCGAGGTGCTTGACGGCATCACCGACTCATTCTCCTACGCGGTGTCGAACGCCCGCATGTTCAGCCGCCTACGCACTATTGGTGCCGAAGAAGAACGCACCCGCATCGCCCGCGACCTTCACGACCAGATCGGCCAGGCGCTCGCCCACCTCGGCTTCGAGATCGATCGGGCCAAGCGGGCCAGCGACCGGGGCGAGGACATGAGCCCCCGCCTGGTAGAACTGCGCGGCGAGGTCGGCGGCGTCACCCGCATGGTTCGTGACACGCTGTACGACCTGCGTACTGACGTCACCGAGAGCCAGGACATGCTGGCCACCATGGAACTGTTCCTTTCCCGTGTGAAGGAGCGCGCCGGCCTTGAGGTGTCCATCGCCCACGAAGCATCCGGCCGTCTGCCCCTCATCCAGGAACGCGAAATGTGGCGTATTGCGAAAGAAGCAGTCATCAACGTTGAGCGCCATGCTCACGCTAAATCACTCACGCTTACCTGGCGGTCCGACGGTCGATCGGCCGAACTGGTCGTTTCCGACGACGGTGTCGGCCTTGACCCCGAGAAGGGTCGCTTCGACTCCTACGGCATGATGGGCATGAGAGAGCGGGCCGCAACTATTAGTGCCCGACTTGAAATAGACTCCGAACCCGGTCAGGGCACCAACATCTGGGTCTCGCTGGCCAACCCGTAACCATCACCCCCGAACGACCCAGACTTACAGGAGAACACCTTGACGATTCGACTCATGCTCGTTGATGACCACAGCGTGCTGCGCCAAGGCATGCGCCGTACCTTTG
>JAYTKG010000241.1:0-4857 GCA_043730435.1 Acidimicrobiia bacterium
CCCAGCCGTTGAGCTGGCTCGCCCACTACCCCGAGGATCCTTCCGTCAACTGACCTCGTCACCAAAGACGAACGACGCCGGGGCCGACAAGTTCGACCCCGGCGTGGACTGCTTCGGCTAGCGGTAATAGCCGGTGATGTCGATGATGAAATGCGTGCTGCCCGCAGGGCCACCGCCGCGGATCCTTATTTTGCCGGTGCTGCTCATAGCGCTCACGACGTAGTTGGCCACCGCAATACCGGCCGTTGCCCAGTTGATGTTCGACGTGTCATTGAACGTGGCACCGTCGGCAAAGGCGCTGAGGAAGCCAAACTCGGTCGTGGCATCAATGGTGAGGGTGAAGGCCGCCGCGCTTGCCCCGGCCGGGATACCTTCGATGGTGGTCGCGCCCTTCTTCCCTTTCGTGAGATCGATAACGCGTTCCTCACCGAACTTGATCTTGCCTGCTGTTCCTTCTCGGCTGTCGAAGGCGCGGACCGGGCTCGGAAGTGCGACGAACGAACCAGCCGTCGAGCTGCCGGCCAGGCGAACCCAACGAACGGGATCGGTTGTGGCCGCACCCGGCACCGAGAACCACAAGTCGTACTTGTCATCGACGTACATCTCGCCGGGGCCATGCTTGCCGACCGAAGGGCCGACGACGTCGGCCGGAACGGGCGTGATACCTGCCGCGGTTGCGACCGTCTTGGCCGTCAGGAATTGGATGTGCGAGCCGAAAGAGCCGATAGCCATCCCCTTCGGGGCATCCTTGGCTGCGTCGGGTGCCGCCGCATTGGCTGCTACGACGCCGAAACCATCGATGGCTTTGGTAGAGCCGTGGACACCGTTCTTGATGTTCGTGACGGCATATCCGCCTAGAGCCGCCGGGAAAAGATTTACTGCCGCCGTGGCCGTCGTGATGGGACCCGGCGCGTTTTCTGCGGCTGACAACAGACTGGCCCCCGTTGCCGGGAACGCTGGCGTCGCTGGTGGGGTGTAAGTCAACACCGTTGGAGTGGTGCCCGTGTTAGTAGCAGCACTGCCGATTATCAGATTCAAACCGTCGGCTGCGTCGGAGCGGTTGGACAGAACGGCGGAACCAACGGCGGCTCCGGCCCCCACGATGACTATCTTGCGGAAGAGGTCCCGGCGATTATTGCCCGGCTCGAGTTCGGTTTCTTGGGTGGTGAGGTTTTCGGAAAGATCGGTCATGTCAGGTCTCCTTGAGAGGTTGCATGCTTTGATATTTTCGCCCGACGTTGTCTAGCACCGCCTCACGTTCAGTGGGCATCGGGGCTCGCAGAAGATCTCCCTGCCCACTCTTTGCGGTTGCGTCGACACGATTCGATGCCGGGATCCTCGCCCAGATCACACCCAAAGCGGCGCAAGCTTGAGGCCGGGGAGGTTGCGGGCGGACGCAGCATGCCGAAAGATCGGCAAAGAGGCCGAGGAGCTAGCGCAACGCGCCGCCGGTTTTGTTGACGAGTTTGATGCACTCGTCGCGGACCTTGGTGATTTCGGCGTCGGTGAGCGTGCGGTCGGTTGCTTGCAACCGCAACCGAAAGGCCAGACTGCGACTGCCCTCGGCAACCCCTGCACCGCGGTAGACGTCGAACAGTTCGAGCCCGGCGAGCAGATCGCCAGCACCCTTCTTCAACGACAACATCACGCCGTCGGCCGAGACCTTCTCCGGCACCACAAACGCAAGATCGATATCGCTGGACGGGTAGCGGCTGACTTTCTTGTAGCCCGAAATACCGTGGGGCAGGTCGAGCAGTTTGCCCAAGTCGATCTGCAGCCAGGCCACCCGCTCATTGACGTCGTAGGAACCAAGTACCGAAGGGTGGACCTCGCCGACGACGCCGATCGGGCGACCGGCCGCGAACACAGTGGCCGAGCGACCCGGGTGCAGACCGGGATGCACTGCAGACTGCACGCGCGCACCCTTGATGCCGAGTGTGGTGACGATCTCATTCCACACCGCTACCGCCGCCGGCGCATCGACACCCGCAATGGCAACAGCCAGATGTTCGGACTCATCAGGGAGCGGCTGCTCGTCGGCGGGATAACGGAACACGTGACCGATTTCGAAAAAGCGGAGACCAGCGGCGCGATGGGTTTCGTTGTAGGCCACCGTCTTCAGCAGACCCGGAAGCAGCGAGGTACGCAACATGCTCTCTTCGGCGGCCATTGGGTTGCCGATGACGACCGGCTGTCCGAACGCGGCCAGCCCTGCCCGCTCGGCGTCGCCCGGCGCCAACCAAGGGGTCGGTAGCGCTTCGTTCATTCCGAGACCGAGCAGCAGTTGGCGCAGCGCACGGCGATCACGCTGTTGCGGGCTGAGGCCACCGGGCATTGAAGATGCCGGCACCGTCTTGCCGATGTTGTCGTAGCCGTAGTGCCGTGCGATCTCCTCGACAAGGTCGATTTCCCGGCTGCAGTCGGGGCGCCACGACGGCACATTGAAGTGCCCATGGGTGAAGGTGAACCCAATTGGTGCCAACAGCTTCTGCACATCGTTGTCGGTCAGATCGGTGGCCAGCAGTTCGTTCACCCGTGATGTGCGTACGTCAACGGAGACCGGTTGGGGCAGCGTGCCGCGGGCGTCAACCAGGCCCGGGTGCATCTCGATACCGGGGCAAGTCTCGCGCAGCAGTTCCACGAAACGATGCACCGCATGGTCGATGCCGTAGGGATCACGGCCCCGGTCAAACCGAACGCTCGCCTCACTGCGCAACTCATGGCGGACCGCTGCACGGGCGATGCCGTCGGACGCGAACCAGGCGTTCTCAAGCGCGATGGTGTGGGTGCGGTCGGTGATTTCGGTGTCGAGGCCACCCATTACACCGGCCAGACCAATGGGACGGTCCTCTGCATCGCAGATCAGCAAATCATCGGCGGTCATGACGCGCACCACTCCATCAAGCGTGGCGAGTTCTTCGCCGTCGGTTGCCAGGCGGATGTTGAAGCCGCCGCCACCCAAGGTTTCGAGGTCATACGCGTGGTTCGGCTCGTTCAGTTCGAGCATGACATAGTTCGAGACATCGACGACGTTGCTGATGGCGCGCATACCAGCGAGTGACAAGCGCTGCTGCATCCAGGGCGCGCTCTGCTTTACTTCGATGCCGGTGATAACTACCGAGACGAACCGGCCGCAACGGTTGCTGTTGGCGATCGTGACAGGTGCTGAACGGGTCGGGCCGCTCGGCTCGACCTTGCCGCCGGGAATGGCGAACGGTAGACCGAGGTTGGCGGCGAGGTCGCGGGCTATACCCACGATGCCCCAGCATTCCGGGCGGTTGCGGGTGAGGTCGATGTCGAATACCACGTCGTGATCAAGACCAGTGCCCTCCCATGGTGAAGAGCCCAGCGGTAGACCCTGCGGCAGAATCCAGATACCAGCGTCGGCCTCACCGAGCCCGAGCTCCTTCTGCGAACACAACATGCCGTTCGACCATTCGCCGCGCATCTGACTGCGCTGAATAGAGCGACCGTCAGGCATGGTGGTGCCAATAGTTGCAAGCGGAACTAAATCTCCGGGCTCCATATTGAACGCACCGCAGCAGATCTGCAGCGATTGGCCGTCACCGACATCGACAAATACGAGGCCCACACGATCGGCATTGGGGTGCTTGGCCCGCTCGAGCACCTTGGCCACAATGACACCCTCGACCGGATCGTTGACGCGGATGATCTCCTCCACCTGCATGCCAAGGCGCGTGAGCGCAGCGGCGATGGCCTCGGCATCGGAGCCGAAGGGGGCGAAGTCGTTAAGCCAGCTCAGTGGCACTCTCATCAGAACTGCTCCACAAATCGAACGTCGTTGGCGTACATGTCACGGATGTCGTCGATACCGTGCGACGACAGGGGGAACCGGTCCAGTCCGAACCCGAACGCGAAGCCCGAGTAGTCCTCAGGGTCGATGCCGCAACCGGACAGCACATCAGGGTGCACCATGCCGCAACCGCCCAGTTCCATCCACGAACCGTCGGCCCGCTGAATGTCGAACTCGGCCGAGGGTTCGGTGAACGGGAAGTACGACGGTCGGAGACGGCTGTTGAAGCCAGGCCCGAAGAAGGCCTCCGTGAAGGCCTGGATGGTGCCCTTCAGATCCGCCATGGTTATGCCCTTGTCGACCACCAGTCCTTCGATCTGATGAAAGGCGGGCATGTGGGTGGCGTCGGGCGTGTCTCGTCGGTACACACGACCGGGGGCCACGATGTAGATCGGCGGCTTCTGGTTTTCCATAGTGCGGATCTGCACGTTGGACGTGTGGGTGCGCAGCACGGTAGAACCGGGCGCGCCGTAGTTGAGGAACATAGTGTCGAACGCGCTCCGCGCCGGATGCCCTTCGCCCATTCCGAGCGCCTGAAAGTTGTAGTAGTCGGTTTCGACCTCGGGGCCCTCGGCAACGGTGAACCCAAGGCCGACGAACACGTCCTCGAGCCGTTCCCACACCTGCGTGACAAGGTGGGCATGACCTCGCGTCGGCCGTGCAGTGATTTCGGTGAGATCGAGCTTTTCGGCCAACAACTGGTGATGGAGCGCGGCTGCGGCCAGTATGGATTGGCGTTCGTCAAACGCTGCCTGTGCTGCGTTCATGGCGGCGTTCACCGCTTGGCCCGCATTGCGGCGGGCGTCGGGTTCGAGGCCGCCAAGCTGCGCCTTGAAACCGGCCAGCGGACCCTTCTTGCCTAACAGGTCCGAGCCGAGCGACCGAAGCGCATCGAGCGTGGTTGCGGCCTCGAACTGAGCGACGGCCGCCTCGCCGGAGCTGGAGATTTCATGGAGCGGGGCGTCGGTCATCGGGCATCACGACGCAAGAGATGGGGCAATGTCACGGCGCAGAGACTACGGGCTATGGCCGGGCGGCACCTT
>JAYTKG010000242.1:0-12082 GCA_043730435.1 Acidimicrobiia bacterium
CCGTAGTGCTTCACGGTAAACAGATTTTTTCGGCGGGCGAGATTGAGGCGATTTCCTGATGCTGGCAGTTACCCAACGAACGCTTCGAACTTTCGCGATCACCGTAGGACTCCTCTGCGGGGTCCTTACCGGCCTCGTCGGTACTGCGGCCGTCACAGCCTCATCTGCCGGTGCGGCGAATGGCACCAGCCGCTTTGTGCCGCTCCCGCCGCAGCGCATGCTCGACACCCGCAATGAGGGAACTCGTAGCCCGCTTGCGGATAACGGCATCGTCACCCTGCACGTGCTGGGTGAAAAGGGTGTCAAGAACAACGCCGTCGCTGTCGTGCTGAACGTCACCGCGACGGGTGCCGGTGCGGCGGGCTTCGTCACTGCGTTCCCCGCCGGTATCCCAACCCCTACCGCATCCAACCTGAACATCGGCGGTCCGGGTTCCGACGTGGCCAACCTGGCCACCGTGCCGGTAGGGGCTAATGGCAGCGTCTCGTTCTACACGGCCCACAAGACGCACCTCATCGTCGATGTGTTCGGCTACTACGAACCTTCTGGCGCAACCGACGTTGGCCGGTTCGCGTCCGTGGCCCCGATCCGTGTGTACGACTCGCGCGACACGGGCAGGTTGTCGGCCGGCCAGACCGCGCGCGTCGGCTTCAAGGGCAACGTACCGGCCAATGCGACTGCGGCTGTCCTCAACGTCACCTTGGTCGATTCGGGTGGTGGTGGTTACCTCACCGTTTACGCAGCGGGAGCAACCAAGCCCGAGACATCCAACGTCAACTCCACCGCGCCCGGACAGACCGTCGCTAATCAGGTCATCGTTCCGGTCACGGCGGCCGGCATCGACGTGTTCTCCTACCCGGGCGGTCATCTGCTCGTGGACGTGGCCGGCTACTTCACGGGTGCCGGTTCCCCCAGTTCCGATCAGGGCCTCTTCGTGCCCGTTACACCCACCCGGTTTCTCGATACCCGAAGTGTCGACAACCCCCTCGGCGCCCACCTACGGCCCTCGCCGGGGTTCACGGTGGAGCGTTCGTACACCAAGAACTCAACCGTTCCGACCAACGTGTCGGCCATCGTGATGAACACCACCCTGGACAACTCCCGCGGGGCGGGCTTCGTCACCACCTATGCGGCCGGAAGCGGGCCGCTACCGAATGTGTCCACCCTCAACGTCGGCGGATCCGGCAGGACGGTCGCCAACCACACAATCACCACGGTCACGACCCGGGGCGTTGCGTTCTACACCTCGGGTGGCGGCCATCTTATTGCCGACATCTCTGGTTACTTCACCGGTAACCCACGGGCGGCGGTCACCGGTCCCGTTGCCAACCCCGAAGCCGTCACCCCGGAGCTACCTGGCCAACTCACGATCCCCCGCATGGACCTGAACGATTACGTGTACGAGGGCATTGACCTCGACACGGTGAACCAGGGGCCGGGCCACTGGCCGGGCACCGCTGGCCCCGGATCGCTGGGCAACATGACCATCTTCGGTCATCGCGTCAGCAACTCACATCCGTTCCGCGACATCGACGCGTTGGAGCCTGGTGACGATGTGTTCGTCACGGCCGAGGGTGTGACGTACCGCTACGTGATAACGGGCACCGACATCACCACGCCCGATGACCTTGCCACGCTGAATCCGCAGTCGAGCGAGCGAACCCTCACCCTCATTGCCTGTCACCCGCCGACATCGATCACGTACCGCATCGTGGCGAAGGCCACCTTCGTCGAGATCACAAGCGGCATCGTCGAAGGCATTTGATCACCCTGCTTCGCCCGGCACGCACGAACCCTGCGTGGGAGCTACGTTTCGTTCTATGAGCGACGCCATCGACCGCGGTGATGTACGACAGGACCTCGTTCGCTGGAGTGAGACCCTGGCCGCCATCGCCCGTACCGGGCTCAGCTTCACCCAGAGTCTTTATGAGCAGGAACGGTTCCATGAAGTGCTGCATGTAGCCGCCGACATCAAGGCAGCCGCGCACGACACCATCGATGTTGCCGGGCTGTCGTCAGCGCCCCACGACCTTGCGCACGAGTGGATGGCATCGATCGGTGAAGGTGTACCCGGATACGTCACCCCGAAGGTGGCCATCGGCATTATCGTCACCAACGACGACGGCAAGATCCTGCTGGTGCAACGAGCCGATTCACTGATCTGGCTCTATCCGACGGGCTGGGCTGACGTGGGGTACTCGCCGTCGGAAGTGGCCATCAAAGAAGTGGAAGAAGAGACCGGCATCCATTGTGAACCGGTGCGACTGCTCGGTGTGATCGATGGTCAACGCATGGGCTTCACCCGTTTCGGCATGTACATGCTTTTGTTCCATGCCCGGGCCACCGGAGGCACGCTCAAGGCGCACCCGCTGGAGACGGCCGATGTCGGTTGGTTCTCGCTGGACGACCTGCCGCACCCCTCGCCCGGTTCGGTCTGGTGGGGTCCGGCTGCGGCCGAAGCTCTGGCTGGCAATGACTCGGCCCCGTTTTTCGATCATCCCCGCCAGCCGATCTGGCGAGGCGACCCTCAAGCCTGAAGCTGCTCGAACAACGCGGCGACAACCGAGGTCTTACCGTTGTTTGCTTCCCATTGATCGCCGATGCGCTGATGATCCACCACGCCGAACGCGTCGGGAGCGATGCCAAGCGACACTGTGCAGGCCTGTGACAGGAGCGCGGGCTCGGTCTCGTCACCAAACCCGGGGAAGGCCTCTAGGCCGTCCCAGAGCGATGTCAGTGGGGCGGGCGGCTCGTCGCCGGAGCGAAGGGCGAACACCACCATTTCGAGCAGCTCATGGGTGGCGATGCCCCGAGGCTTCACGTAGCCCGCCACCGGGTGCAGGCGCCACTCCAGGGTTGCGTCACCCGGGCCGTCATCACGGAGCCACACCTGGCTGCCGTTGACGTAGGAATCGACGGGTTCGCCAAAATTGCTGTCGAGCGCAAGGAGCAGCTCGGGCGTCACTTTCCACACGCAGGCGGGTACCAGATCAGCCATTTTGGTCACGCAAGAACTTCTCAACTTCGCTGACGAACTCTTCGGCGGCCGCAGGGCTGTCGGGCAGATCCTGCGGCTCGTGTTCTTCTGACTCGGCGTGATCAGCCAAGTGCTCGAGCCGCTGCACGTATTCGACCAGATCGTCGTCTTCGTTGACGGCGCAGGTGACGTCGCGCTCGTACTCCCGGCTGGCTTGTTGCAGGCCATCGAGCATCAGGGGTCGAGGCGCGATGGTACTGAAGCGGGCCAGGAGTGCCAGCGCTGCTTTTGGCGACGCCGTATTCGAGACGTAGGACGGCACGGCTGCCCACAACGAAATAGCCGGGACGCCGCATTGACTGAACGCGGTATTGAGCACACCGACGATACCGGTTGGCCCTTCGTACAGCGACTGACCTAGGTGGTACTTCGCAAGACAGGCGGGATCGCTCGACGAGCCAATCACGTTGGTTTGTCGGGTGTGCGGCACATCAGCCAGCAACGCGCCGAACGTAATGGCAAGGGGGGACTTCAGCGAGATGGCGAGGTCCGTGAATTCTCGGCAGAACGTTTGCCAACGCAGCTGCGGTTCGACACCAATGAGCAGCAGCAGATCACCGGCTGGTGTGCTGGCGGCGTAGAGCTCAACCGACGGCCACACGATGACCCTGGTTCCGTTATTGAGTCGGGCCTGAGGTCGCGACGACTGAAAGTCGTAAAACTCATCAGGTTCCACGATGCCGATCTTCTTGGCGCCCGTTACGGCAATGAGATGCCGAACGGCAAGCGATGCGGCGTCACCGGCATCGTTCCAGCCGGTGAACGCTGCGACGATCATCGGCTGATGAAGATTCGCTGGTTCGCTCCACGTGATGTGTGACATGGCAGCGTGCTGTTCAGCGCTGTCCGCCGGTGAAGTCCAAGCTCGGCCGCTTGGTGCGCTTCAACTCTGCGAACGACGCGTTGTTGGCCAGCAGCTCGACCGCATCCCACATCTCTACCGCTTTGGCGCCGCTCGGTGCGTGAGAGATGACGGGCCCAAAGAAGCTGGCGCCGCCTCTGAAGGTGATGATGGGCGTGCCCACACCTTTTCCGACCCGCTCGATCGCTTCATCGGTGGACTCGCGAATTTCCTTGTCGAAGGAATCGTCGTCCACTGCGTCGCTGAGATTGGCGGGCAAGGTCAGTGTGGTGAGGATGTGGCGGATGCCGTCGGCCAGATCAAGGCGCTCGGCGTGGCGTTCGTTGTGAATGGTGGTGCCGAAAGCCCGGTAGAGGCGACCGACGGCAAGCGGACCCTGGACGGCTTTGGCGGCCATGCACACCCTCAGCAGGCGTAGACCACGCAGATGGCTTTCACGCTTGGATGGGTCCTGCTCGTACACATCGGTGTCCTCGTTCAGGAATGTCAGGGCGATGGGCCGCCACTCGACGTTCAATTCCCGCTGTGCGTCGACCGCTCGTACCCACTGCGAGGTCACCCACGCGAACGGACAGATGGGATCGAAGAAGAACTCGACATCAGCCATCCGGTCAGCCTAACGGGCTTCCCGCCAGAACGGCCCGAACGACCCGTGCAGGGAACGGAGGCGACGACGTAGCCTGCGACGATGTCTGCAGACGTGACCATCGAGGTAGCCGACCGAGCCACCCAGGAGGTTCTCGACGGATTGAACCGTATCCTGCCGCAGCTCTCGTCATCAGCGCCCCCGCTCACCCTTGAACAGCTCGACGAGATCTGCGTGAACGACACGGTCTTCATCGCCCGGGACAGCGGCGTCATTGTGGGCAGCCTCACCCTGGTTATCTTCCGCCTGCCGACGGGGCTACGGGCCTGGATCGAAGATGTCGTAGTGGATGAAGCAGCCCGCGGCAAGGGTGTGGGCGAGAAACTGAACAAGGCTGCTATCAAGGCCACCTTCGACAGCGGCGCCCGCACGCTTGACCTGACCTCGCGTCCCTCACGAGAAGCGGCCAACCGGCTCTACCAAAAGCTCGGTTTCAAGGCGCGCGAGACCAACGTCTATCGCTTCGCCGGGGACAACTGGGACGCCTGAGTTACGGATCGGCCAGGTCTTCGGCCGCCTGGCGAACCTGCCAATCGCGATCCTTCAAGGCGCGTTCGTAGGCAGCATCCACATCCGGACCTTCGAACGGTGCCAGCGCGATAACAGCGCGACGGCGAATGGCTGGTTTGTCGCTGACCGCAGCGAGGATGGCCGGCAGACCTCGCTCGTCCCCAATGGCGCCCAGAGCCGCCACAGCCGCTTCCCGCACAAGTGCGTCCTCGTGGGTGGTGACGAGTTCGCAAAGGCGGTGAAGCACCGCGACTGGCGTTTCCTGGCGCTCACCGGAGGCCCATGCGGCCATCTCGATAACGAGCGGATCGGTGTCGCTCAGGAAGGGGAGCAGGTCGACACTCGGGTAAATGGCTGCCAGCTCCGCAGCACGTCGTCGGACGCGATAGTCAAGATCGTTTGCAGCACTAGTGAGCTCTTGCGCCGTTAACGCGCCGGCTCGCGCCAGCGCTCCGAGTGCGCTGGTTCGCACGACAGCATCGGACTCGGTGAGACCGACGCGAATAGCGGCCAGATCGCCCGTGTGACCCGCGATGATGACGTCGCGGCGGGAGATCACTTCGTAATGCCGGACAGCAGCCAGAACACGCCGATGGTGCCGAGGCCCACGGCCACGGCCAACGCGAGGCCCAGAAAAGTGCCCATGGCACCCAGGCCGAGCAGGGAGGCGAAGCGTTGCCAGATCGGTGTGCGCTTGTAGCGGCGTACCGGAAGTTGGACAACTTCCTGAACAGTGGGAGCGCGTCCGGGCAGGTACGCTCGTTCGGTAATACGACGTCGCTTGACTGGTCTGCGATGGTCGATGGCGACGATCAACAGAATTGAGATAGCAGCCACGATGACTGCCCAGTGGGTGAGTGACGAAGTAGACACGCAACCAAAGACACTACTTACCCGTCGGGCAGGATTGGTGCCTGCAGCACTGCTCGTGGCGGCCTCGCTGGTGCCGACCGGCGTGCTGGTTACGAAGTTTCTTCGTAAGACGGAGCCGTGCACGGCGAAAGACCCGTCCCGCGATTGCGTGGCGTTTTTACCGGGCGATGCCACCTCGGCAACCAAGAGCGTGCGGGTGGGGGACCTGAAAGCCAATACGCACAAGGGTGACGTTCTCTTCGTCACCATCGGACTCCAGGGGTTGAACGATCTCACGCTCGAGATGGCCAAGAAGGAACCGAACCTCGATCTCTACACCCATGAGCAGATCTATGGCACCAAGTCGTCGGCCGAAGGCGCCAAGGAAGACCTTAAGCTGATGCGCTACTCAAAGGACTTTGCGGCCTACGTAGCATTGCGTCGTCTCGGGTACCCCGTGAAGGTCACCGGCGGCGGCGTTGTGATCGCAGAGTTGTCCTGCGCCGAGGTCGCAGCCGACGGCCAAAGCTGCACGAAGCCAACGTCGGCCGGCGCCGTTCTCAAGAAGAGCGACATCATCACCTCAGTGGGGGGAACGGACACGCAAACCGTCGCCGACCTTGCCGACGTTCTTCGAGGCCGCAATCCGGGTGACCAGGTGGAAGTCGCCTACACCCGTAAGGGCGAGGCAATGTCGGCCACCATCGAGCTGATGAAGGCGACGGGCGAGGAGCGAGCCATTATCGGTTTCCTCCCTGAGAGTGCGCCGCCCGACACCATCAAGTTCGATATCCCCCACAGCGTGCAAATCGAGTCGGGCGACGTCGGTGGCCCGTCGGCCGGGCTGGCCTTCACGCTCGCCATACTCGACGAACTGACGCCGGGTGAACTGACCGGGGGCGTCAAGGCGGCGGCAACCGGTGAAATCGGATTGAACGGCACCGTCGGGCCCATTGGGGGCCTGCGCCAAAAAACGGTGGCGGTGCAACGTTCCGGTGCCAAGCTTTTCCTCGTCCCGATGTCCGAGGTGAAAGAAGCCGAAGACCAGGCCAAAGGGTCTTCTTTGAAGATTGTCGGCGTAGAGACACTCGACGATGCGTTGAAGGCGTTGGCCGACGTCGGCGGTAACGCGAATGACCTCGGAAAGCCAGGTGCCGCGATTCAGCCATGACCCAGACCTAACCTTGGGTCATGGCTGATTCGTCGTCTCCGGCTGCTGTCGCTACAGCCACCTTCTCCCAAGTCCGCAAAGGGTATGACTCGAACGAGGTTCGATCCTTCCTGCAGGACGTTTCTGCTGCGCTCACGCGTGCCCAAACGGCCGAGGCCGACGCCCGTTCCCGGCTCGACACGGCGCTCGTCGAGCTTGAATCTCTGAAGGCCAAGCCGCACGAGCCGGCCGAGTTAGATGAGGCCACCGTCTCGAACCTGCTCGGCCAAGAGGCAGCCCGGGTGCTGACTACGGCGCGCGAGGGCGCCGCCAGCCTGCGGGCCCGGGTAGAAGGCGAAGTCGAAGCCGCCCGCGTGGAAGCCGAGCGGGAGATTGCCAAGCATCGCGCCGACGGCCTTGAAGACGCCGCCCGTCAGCGTACGGCCGCCGAGGAGGAGATCTCTCTGATCCGCAAGAACGCGGCCGAGATCTCCGAGCGGGATATGGACGCAGCCAAGAGTCAGGGTCGCGAGATGGTGCTCGAAGCCCGGGCCTACCGCGAGCGGGTAATGACTGATCTGGCCCGACGCCGCGAAGCCGCCCGTCAGCAGATCGAAGTGCTACGCCTGCAGCGCGCTCGATTGCGGGCCTCGTTCTCAGCGGCTGAGGCCGCGCTCAGCGAGATTCGCACAGAACTGGCCGACGACATTCCCGATCCGGATCCCCTCGAGGATCTGACCAACATCTCTGGTTCATTCCCGGTTGTGGCCACGGTGACGGCACCGGTAACCGCCTCGTCGGTTGACAGCCTGTCGGTTGACACCCCGGTGGTTTTCGCCATCGGTGCGATCACGCCGACCCCGCCCGATGACGCCCACCCAGAAGAACTGGACCCGGGCAGCGAAGTTGAAGCCGAGGAGCCGTCTGCTGTCGCTGCAGATTCAACTATTGACGTTGATCGCAACGAGCCCGACAACGCCTTCGCCGGCGAGATCACCGAGGAAGAGCCGGTCCCCGAGGTCGAGGACCATGAATCCGAGGTCCATGAATCCGAGGTCGAGGTCGATGAATCCGAGGTCGAGGTCGATGAATCCGAGGCCGTGGTCGAGACATCCCAGGCCGTGGTCGAGACATCCGATGTCGTGGTCGAGAAGGTGACGTCGGACGACATCTTTGCTCGCATCCGGGCTGGTCGGGTGAGTGAGGTCGCAGACCTGCAAGAAGCACCGCGAACCACTCGCGAGGCTGCAGTGGCGCCGACGGCCGTAGTCACCCTTCGTATTGAGGAATCGCTGGCTGCGGAGGTCTTGGAAACCCGGGCCGCTGCGCTGATGCCGCTGGAGGCGTCGGTCAGCAAGCGTCTCAAGCGAGTGCTGCAGGATGAGCAGAGCGAAGCACTCGATCAATTGCGCCGGCGCAAAGCAACACCGTCGGCCGACGAACTGTTTGGTATTTCGGGTGCCTATTCCGCTCGCTATCAGGATGCGGTCCGGGATGATCTTCAACAAGCCGCTCGGGCCGGAGCGATTTCAATCAGCGAGATGTCAGCGCCCGAACTGGCCGACATCGTTGCGGCCGAGGACGTCATCGGTCACGCCTTAGCCGAAGTCGACAAAGAGATGATTCAACCGTTGCGGTCTCACCTGGAACGCAGCCTGCAATCAGCCGGTGATGATGCCGACGAAGCGGCGTCGCAGTTGCGGGCTGTCTATCGGGAATGGAAGGTGCAGCGCATCGAGGGTCTTGTCGGGCATCTCGTTCTCACAGCGCACGGGCGCGGGGCCTTTGCTGCGCTCATGCCGGGCACACCGGTGTGCTGGATCGTGGACGAGGGCGCTCGCCCCTGCGCCGAAGGGGATGACAACGCGCTCGCCGGTGCCGTTCCGGCCGGCGAGGAGTTCCCAACCGGGCATCGTTCGGTTCCGGCCTACGCCGGATGCCGATGCGCTATTGCGCCCGTATCTCGCTAAGTTTCTCTGCGTGCGTCCACCCTCTGATTTACCGCCTCTTCGTCGTCGATCTCGCGGCGCCGCCGCAGGGCATCGGGGCCGATTGGCGATCATGGTGGTGCTGGGCACCCTCTTCCTCGTCTTCATTTCGGCTCGGGGTATTGCCGGCTTCTTCACCGATCTTCTCTGGTTCCAATCTCTCGATTTCGGATCAGTTTTCACGTCAATTCTGACCACCAAGATCGTGCTCGGTTTTGTCTTCACGGCCTTTGCGGCCGTAGCAGTGATCACCAACACGTTCTTCGCCGATCGCTTGGCACCGCGGCTCACCGATCTTGGCCCGGGTGAACAGGTCATCATGCGCTACCGCGAAATCATGGTCACCCGCGGCCGCTGGGTGCGACTGGTATTCGGTCTGCTGTTCGGGTTCCTGGCCGGGGCCCCGGCGGCATCCAACTGGCGTCAGTGGCTGATGTTTCAGCACGGCAGCTCGTTTGGTGTGAAGGATCCGCTGTTCGGTAAGGACGCCGGGTTCTATGTGTTCCAGCTGCCGTTCATCTCGTTCCTGCTCGACTGGATGTTCGCGACGGCGGTCATCTGCCTGCTGGTCACCACGGCGGTGCACTACATGAACGGTGGCATCCGCCTCCAGGTCGTCGGCCGCAGGGTCGCCTCCCACGTGAAGCTGCACCTGTCGATTCTGCTCTCGGTGCTCGCTTTGCTTAAGGCGATCGGCTATTGGTTCGATCGCTACCGTCTGTACGGATCGCCGCGCGGGGTGGCTGGCGGGCCGGGTTACACCGACGTGCACGCCTCCCTGCCGGCAATCACGCTGCTGATGTACATCTCGCTCCTTGCTGCAGTGCTGCTCATCGTGAACGTACGCCAGCGCGGGTGGCGACTGCCGATCATCGCGGTCGGTCTGTGGGCGTTGGTTGCGTTCGTGGCTGGGCAGCTGTACCCCGCCGCTGTGCAACGGTTTCAAGTGAGCCCTGCGCAATCGAAGCGTGAGAAGGAATTTATCGAGCGCAACATCGCCGCTACGCGCCTCGCCCTCGGGCTTGATCAGATCAAAGTTGAACCGTTCGCTGCCGCGCTGCCCACGGCGTCGGTGAAGTCGTCGACGAACCTGTCGAATGCTCGCATTCTTGACCCGAACTCGGCCTATGACGGCTTTAAAAACCGGGAAGGCGTATTCGGCTACTACCGGTTTGGAGATGGCGATGGCGGTGGGCTCGACCTGGATCGCTACAAGATCGACGGCAAGACCCAACCTGTCGTTGTCGGCGTGCGCGAGCTTGACCCGAAAGGGGTTCCCTCATCGTGGGAGACGTCTCATCTCGCCTATACCCATGGGTCGGGCATTGTTGCTGCCTCGGGCAACACGGTTGATACCGAAGGCCACCCCATCTTTCTCGATGACAAAAGCATTGGTGCTCCAACCCGTACCGGCATCTATGTCGGCGAACGAATGACCGGATATGCGGTGGTCCGTACCGGTCGGAGCGAGATCGATCTTTCGCCTGCGAAGACTCAGGCCCCGACCAGCTACGAAGGTGACGGCGGTGTCGCGCTTGACTCTTCTCTTCGTCGTGCCGCCTTTGCGCTGCGGTTCTCGGAATGGAACCTCTACGGCTCGGACCTCATCACCGACCAATCTCGCATCATTTACAACCGTGACATTGTCGACCGGGTATCGACTTTGGCGCCGTTCCTACAACTTGACAGTGACCCCTACGCCGCCGTTGTTGACGGCCGGATCACCTGGATCCTCGACGCGTACACCACGACCAACGCATATCCGTACGGGCAGAAGGCTGACACGACTGGACTACCTCGCACGTCCGGCCTCAGCAAGGTTGATTTCAACTACGTCCGTAACTCGGTGAAGGTCACCATCGATGCTTACGACGGCACAGTGAAGTTGTTCGTCGTAGACGATCAGGACCCGCTCATCAAGACGTACCAGAAGATCTTCCCCACGTTGTTTCAGCCGAAGTCGGACGTGACACCCTCATTGAACGAGCATTTTCGCTACCCGCAAGACCTGTTCTCGGTGCAAACCCAGATGTGGGGGCGCTACCGCATCGATGACGCCGAGAGCTTTCTCCAACGCAACAGTGCCTGGGAAGTTGCCCAGGAGCCCGGTACCGAACAGCGGAGCGCCCCGGTCACCACGGTGCCCTCCGCCGCGCCTGGCTTGGTGCCCGCCAGCGCAGGATCAACTAAGGAACCGCGGGTGTCTCCGTACTATTCGCTTCTGACCGCACCGGGCTCCGAGCAAGAGGAGTTCGTGCTGCTGCGAACGTTTGTGCCGTACAATCGCGACGCAGATACCCGCCGCCAACTCACCGGGTTCATGACGGCTTCGAGCGAGCCGGGCTCATACGGAAAGCTTCGGGTGTACTCACTTTCGGAACCATTGCCAAGTGGTCCCTATCTGGTGTCCAGTGATGCCAATCAACAATTCTCGAGTTATCTCACGCCACTCGAACTGGCCGGAACCAAAGTGCTGTTTGGCGACCTTCAGCTGATCCCGGTCGGACACGCGATGCTGTGGGTTCGGCCGTGGTTCTTGCTCACCACGGGCAACACCACCGTACCCAAACTCGACTCGATGACGGTCACCGTCGGCAAGGTCACGTTCCGCGGAGCCACGCTTGAGGAGGCACTAGCCAAAGCGCTCGGCACCGACGCCGCAGGAGTAACGCCCACAACCGTAGCGCCGTCGACGGGCAGTGGCGGCACGGCCAGTGGCGGCACGGCCAGTGTTGAAGACCTGCTCGCCGAGGCGGCGCGTCTTCGGTCGGAGGCCGATGCTGCGCTGAAGAAGACGCCGCCATCATTCGACGAGTATCGCCAAAAGATCGATCAGGCCTACGAGAAGGCGGCGCAGGCGGCCCGTCTCGCCACGGGCAAACCCGTGACCGTGACCACGACTGCTGCGCCCACCACGGTGCCCTCCAGCACGTCCTCCACCGCCAACGCGTAAACCGGGTTGGAGAATCGGCCAGGGCCGGGTACCATGTGATCTCCGCCGCGGGGTGGAGCAGTCTGGTAGCTCGTCGGGCTCATA
>JAYTKG010000243.1:0-9426 GCA_043730435.1 Acidimicrobiia bacterium
CGTTGCTCGATTGAGGCTCCCGACCGGCCGGGCCTGCTTGCGGACCTGACCGCGTCGTTTGCAAGCGTGGGCGTGTCAGTCCATTCGGCTCGCATTCGCTCCGACAACGGGTACGCGTTCGATGAGTTCGCGCTGTCCTCTCGTGACGGATCCAAGCTCACTGACGCGGATCGCAACGCCTTGGTAAAAGCAACTGGCGCAGATATTCCCGACGCGCAAAGCGCTCACGCGATGGAAACAAAGTAGCCCTCACTACGAAACATGGGCCTCCTACGGTGAATGTCGGAAGGTTGCCTCAATGAGGCGGCGGCCAATCCACACCTTCCCTACACACAAAGTAGTACCCGTGCGCAGCTCGCTCAAGCTCTCTCAAGCTCGCTGGTGCAACTGTGGTGGCGACGGTGGCAACCCTCGTGGCGACCACCGGCTTTGCCTTCGCAGATGGAACTGGCTCAGACATCATCAAAGACGTAGGTGACCTCAAAGGCACCAACGTTGCATTGAACATTCTGTGGATCATCATCGGTGCTGTGCTTGTCATCTTTATGCAGGCTGGGTTCGCCCTGGTTGAGACTGGATTCTGTCGAGCCAAGCACGCCGCCCACGTCGTCACCACGAACTTCGCTATCTTCGGTCTGGGGTTCATCGCCTTCTTCGTTGTTGGGTACGGGTTCATGTTCGGCGCCTACTCGGCAACGATTGGCGCCGACGCCGTGCCTGTTATCGGCACGTACCTTGAACCGGTAGGGCACTGGCTCATCGGCAGCGGCCACACCGGCATCCTGGCGTGGGGTCCGCCTGCACTCAGCGGCAAATCGCTCGACGTAGGCGTGATGGCGTTCTTCCTCTACATGGTGGCCTTCATGGACACCACGGCCACTATCCCGACCGGCTCCATGGCCGAGCGTTGGAAGTGGAAGAGCTTCTGCATGTGGGGAATCTTCTGCGGCGCCATCTACTACCCGCTGTTCGGCGCAATGACCTGGGGCGGCGGCTGGCTCTCCCAGCTCGGTAACAGCCAGGGCCTTGGCCTCGGCTACGTCGACTTCGCTGGCTCAGGCGTTGTGCACGCCATGGGTGGCGTTGCTGCGTTGGCTGGTGCGATGGTGCTCGGTCCTCGCCTCGGAAAGTTCGGCCCTGACGGCGAGGCTCGTACCCTTGCTGGTCACCACATCCCCATGGCCATGCTCGGCACGTTCATTCTGCTCTTCGGATGGTTCGGCTTCAACGCAGCGTCCACCTTCGCCGCCACCGATCCCCGGCTCGTCGTGGTAGCCGTGAACACTGCGATCGCAGCAGCGTTCGGAGCGATCACGGCCATGTTGTGGGCAATGCGCAAGAAGAAGATGGGCAAGCCCGACCCCGGCATGATGGCCAACGGCATGCTCGCCGGCCTTGTTGCGATCACGGCTCCGTGTGCGTTCGTGAAGCCGTGGGCCGCTGCGCTCATCGGTATTCTCGCCGCCATCTTGATCTACGAGTCGATCGGCTTCTGGGAACGACGGGGCATCGACGATCCGGTCGGCGCTATCTCGGTGCACGGTGTTGGCGGCCTGTTCGGCGTGCTGTGCGTCGGCATTTTCTCTGACGGAACCTACGGCTCGGGTTGGAACGGAACCGGCAATGCCGTGGCCAATCCGGTCGGTCGCGGCGTGCAGGGCATCATCAAGGGCGACTGGGGTCAGCTTGGCGCTCAAGTCATCGGCTGTCTCACCCTGGTTACCGTGATGTTCGGTCTCGCCTACGGCTTCTTCTTCCTTCAGAACAAGCTGACCAAGGGTGGTATCCGCAGTGACGAGCTCGACGAAATGATCGGTCTCGACCTCCCCGAAATGGGAGTGCTCGCCTACCCAGAGTTCGACCTTGTGAAAGACGATCTCGCTAAGAAGTCCGAGCGCAAGGTTTCTGCCTCGGTGTAGTTTCCCGCCACGGGAAAGTGCAGTGCCGGCCGAGTCCTGCTCGGTCGGCACTGCCTCGTTTAACCGAAGCTGTGTTAGCCGATCTGAACGGTGCGCTTTTCGTTGGAACTGGTAAACGCCGCGTCGATGAGGGTCAGACTGGCAACAGCATCGGCTGCATTAACCGGGACCGGACCAACGCCTCGGACCGCTTGAGCGAAGGCCGGGTAGTAGGTATCCCAGCGGCCCCGTTCGGTCGGACACACTTCGGTCGTGGCGCCACGGTGGATACGACCCCAGTTCGCTTCTGGTTCGGTGCCCCAGCCGTCACCCTCTTTGGCTGGGTTACTGAACGACACCAGTCGCTCGTGCTGGGTGTCTTCGCCCTGAATGATGAGCGTGCCGGTTGATCCCGTCACCCGGTAACGCGGGCCCGGCGCAGGCTGCCACCAATTGCCGGTGAGATGGCTGCTCACGCCGCCCGCATGGGTAAGCGCTGCGAAGAACGCGTGGTCGTCGTCACCGTACAAACCGGAAACATCGACCTCGGCGTAAACGGACGTGACGGGTCCGAACAGATACAACGCCTGGTCGAAAAGGTGGCTGCCAAAGTCACGCAGAATGCCACCACCCGCGGGTGGGGGAGCAATGCCAAGTTCGGCCCGCTCAAAGCGTGACTCGAAGCGTGAGACGGTGCCAAGTGAGCCATCGGCCATCAAGCGCTTGAGCGTAAGGATGTCGGAATCCCATCGGCGGTTTTGGTACGGGCTCAACACCACCCCGGCAGCGCGTGCCGCTGCGAGTGACGCTCGTGCCTCGGCGGCGTTCATGGCGAACGGCTTGTCGCACGCGATGTGCAAGCCGAGAGCAGCGGCCTCGACGGTGAGCGGTCCGTGCGTTAGGGCTGGCGTCGAGATAGCGACCGCCTCGATGCCTGCCGCTCTCATGTCGGCCAAGCTGCGAAAGCATGGCGTTCCCGGGAAGTCGTGGTCCACTTCTGCCCGGCGCTCGGGCGACGAGGTCATCACTCCCGCAAGCGTGCAGCCCTCGGCCGCGTGCACCAGCGGCGCGTGAAAGAAGCGCCCACCAAACCCGTAACCAACGACGCCTACACGAACCTTCTCAGTCATATCTGCACCCTAACGATGGGCGGGTCTTGCCTTATGATCGGGAATTGCTTAATGTTCGGTATATGTCGGACATTGACGAAACGAGCGGGTTGGATTACGAGTTGGCGGAACTTGTATCGGTCGACACGCCTGCCCGCCTCAAGGCCGCTGGTCATCCGTTGCGTGCGCTCCTCCTTGATCTCGTTATGGAGCGAGCCTTGACCGTCACCGAGCTGGCCGAACTGACCTCCAAGCCAAAAGGCACAGTTGCGCATCATGTCGATGTGCTCGTGACCGCTGGCCTGCTTCAGATTGTGCGCACGCGAAAGGTGCGGGCGATTGAAGAACGGTTCTATGGCCGCACCGGTCGCACGCTGCATTGGCCGACGCTGCCGGACGACAACGACCTACCGTTCTTTGCCGATGCTCGCGCCGAGTTCGACCGCGCTGCCTCAGACCTCGATGCCATGTGTGGCTTCACCCTGCGCCATGCCCGCATCGCGCCCGAACACGCCAAAGCGTTCACCGAACGTCTCATGGCGCTCACGCTTGAATTCACCCAGCTACCACATTCCGGCAAGCGAGAGTTTGCCGTACTGGCGGGGGTGTTCCCCACCAATCGCTTGCCGGGTGATCCCGTGCCGAAGGTGAGCCGTGAACGATCCGGGGCTCGTCGTGACTGAAGTAAGCACCGCTCGGCGCTCGCTGGGGTCGAGCTACCGGAAGCTGTTCGCAGCGACGGCTATTTCCAATATTGGCGATGGCGTTTCATCGGTGGCGTATCCGTGGCTGGCATCGGCCGTGACCCGTAGCCCGTTGTTGGTTGCACTCATTGCGGTGGCGCAGCGGTTGCCGTGGTTGGTCTTCACCTTGCCGGCCGGTGTGATCACTGATCGGGTTGATCGGCGCAAGGCGATGGTGTTGATGGATGGCCTGCGCTTCCTCCTCACGCTGGTTGTTGCGGTGGCCGTGCTGGGTCAGCAGAAACATTTGCCCGGCCCGAAAGCGGTTCAGACCGTGGTGGGCACGCGTACCGGGCTGTATCTCGTTGTTCTCACGGCCACGTTGCTGCTCGGTACTGCCGAGGTACTGCGTGACAACTCCGGTCAGACAATGCTGCCAGCGGTCGTCGCCAGTGATGATCTGGAGAAGGCCAACGGTCGCTTGTGGTCGGCCGAGAGTGTCGCCAACACCTTTGTCGGTCCGCCACTCGGGTCGCTGCTGTTGCTCGGCGCGTTCGCAATTCCGTTCTTCGTGGATGCCGCGTCGTTCTTCGCCGCAGCCGCGTTGGTCGCCGCGATCCCTGGCAACTTCCGCGCCGAGCGACCGGAGGATCATGTCGCTTCGCCTTGGCGTCAGGAACTGAAGGAAGGCTTCGGCTGGCTGTGGCGTCACGAACTGCTCCGCCCGATGGCCATCATTCTCGGCTTCATGAACTTGGCGGGCATGGTTGGTGGAGCCACCATGGTGCTCTTCGTCCAAGAGGTGATGAAGGGCGGCCCCTTCCTGTTCAGCATCATTGGTTTCGGCGGCGCGCTTGGTGCAGTGGTCGGCGGTGCGGTTGCCTCGGCGACATCGAAACGGCTTGGCAGCGGAACGTGTCTGGCCATCGCTCTCGGCGTGCCCGTGGTGCTTTCCACCGTGATTGGACTGGTGCCGATATGGCCGGTGGTGGTCGTTGCCTTTGGGCTTGAGACGCTCGTCGGCACGTTGTGGAATGTGATCACCGTGAGCTTGCGTCAGACCATTATCCCGTCCCATCTTCTCGGGCGAGTCAACAGCGTCTACCGGTTCTTCGCCTGGGGAATGATGCCGATCGGCGCCGCGATCGGAGGCCTGGTCGTGGCCATAGGTGGTCATCTCACGACTCGAAATTGGGCGCTGCGTTCGGTTTGGTTCGTCTACGGGGCGATCTATCTGGTGTTGTTCCTTGTCGGCCGCTCCAAGCTCACCACCGAGAAGTTGGAACAGGCACGGGCCGCCGCTTGACTGTACTGTCATACTGTTTGTATGGCATCAGCTACACCGATTGCGATACGTCTTGAAGAACGCGTGCTGAACGATATCGATGTGCTTGTTCTTGATGGCGAGGCGCTCAACCGCACCGAGTTCATCCGTGACGCCATCCTCGCTGCCATCGAACGCGGTCGGCAGCGTCGCATCGACCGCGAACTGATCGAGGTGATGGAGCGGTTCCCTGAGACTGAGGACGAGATCGAGGACGCGAAACGTTCCTCCGTTCGGTGGGCCAAGAGCCTTCCCGATGAGGAGTGGTGACTCGCGGCGAGGTCTGGTGGTTTGAGCCACCGGATGTCAAGCGGCGACCGGTGGTCGTTCTTGCCCGAGATGTGATTGCCCAACGATCGAGCAAGATCACGGTTGCACTCGTCACGTCCACGGCGCGAGGCGGGCCTACCGAGGTCGGCCTTGATAATGACGACGGTATGCCGCGTCCGTGCGTCGTGTCGTTGACCAACATCGAGACAGTTTTCCGAGGCTACCTGACCCGCCAGATCACCACCCTCGGCCCCGACCACATGGCCCAAGTCTGCGAAGCCCTCAAGATCGCCGTCGCCTGCTGAATATCCCGAACAGCCCGCCAGGCGACCCTTTCGGGACCGAGCCGAGCTCAGAACGTCCGAACCTCGATAGCGTTAGGGACAAGGTGAAGGTAGACGGACTGTGAGAAGGCAACTCAATAATCTGAGGAACCTCCACTTGTTGTGGCTCAACAGCACGTGGAATCGTGTCGTGATCGTCTTGGCGCTCCTCTCCGTGGAGTTCGCTTTGGTGGAATTCCCCAAGACGCGGGTGCAGTTTTGGTTTTCGATCTCGTCGCTCACCGTATGGGTTCTGGTAACGCTCCTTCGTTCGGATGTGGCGGTCAAGGGTGATCAGCTTCGCTACCGATCGTGGCTCGGCCTGGGGTCGATAAGTCTTGCAAGCGAGCGCGGCGGGATACTGGTTCGGAGAGGCAAGCGACTGACGATTCTCGTTCCGCTCGACGCTACGGCTCTGTCCCGACCACTGGCACTCCGCTCGGCCGCCGAGTGGTCGGAGCTGCTCCAGACCACTCGCCTACAACGTTCTTGGATCGAGTGACCGGCGAGTCACACATGTTCAAAGAGCCAAATTCGAGATGCCCGTTCAAAGAAGGCCGATAGTTGTTTGCGGTGGCCAGGCGACATCACGATTCGAGATGTTGGAAGTACTGGTCCAGATGCTCGATGTCCTTCTGTCGGCCCGCCGCCTGTTTTAGGGCGACCCATGTTGCCGTTGCGATCACAAGGACGGGCTCTTCGCCGAGCATGGATTTCTCGGCGTTTCGGAGGACGTCTGCAAAACCGTTCGCAGCCCCATCGGGTCGGAAGACGATGTCGACAGGCCCGAACTTGGTCATCAGATGCAGGTTTGCGTATTGCGCCCAGTTCTCGACCGGCCGCCGGGGGAACCAGGTCGCGCCTTCGTCCACGGAGTACAAGCCTGCTTCGAGTTCGTCGAAGGCATCTGCGAGGAACTCCAGGTTCTTTCGATCGTGGGCGGGTGTCACGTCGATGTCCACGGTGGCCGGCACCGGCAAGTCGTGCAGTTGCGCTGCCATGCCGCCGATCACGACGTATCGAACGCCATGCTTGTTGAGAATCCGTACGGTTGCCTCTGGATCGAAGCTAGCCATGCGCTCTCCTGCTCGCGACGCGGGCACGCTCGTTCTCGTTGTGGGTGGCAACCTGGTCTGCCGGGAGCATTGCCTCGGCCATTCTGCGGGACGCTTCATGTGTGTCCGGTTCGGAGAGGCGCATCCGAACTTCGAATCCCGCAGCGCCGAGGACGCGGCAGAGGGTATCCACCGAAGGAGAACGCCGGCCTGATTCGTAGGCTGACATAGCGGCCTGGCTGGTGCCGGCCCGCTCGGCCAACGACTTCTGTGTCAGGCCAGACTGGCGCCGCGCCATGCGGATCAAGTGTCGAGAGTACGTCTCAGAAGCCATACCAAAGTATACCTGTACCGGTATGAAGATGGGGACCAAGCTTGGGCTGCTCGCCGGGTGGTCTCCTTCGCCGCCTCATCCGTCCCGACCGTCAGCACTGCAAGCGGTGTCCCCGTTGTTGGTCAACCATCTGGACCTCGCCGTTTGTGCAGTCAACGGCGAACGTCCAACGGGAGTGATAGTCCTGGAACCTGGCGAGCCAGAGCCCCCAGTCCGGTCCGTTCGTTGGCGGCCGACAGTCGTTTCCCGCGTCGCCGCTTCGGTGCGTTTCCAGCACGCTCCTCGATACGAGCAGTTGCAAGAGATCGCAGGGCGATGCGCAATCGGCCAATTGACTTCGCTCCGCTTCGTTCGCAGGTGGAATCTTGTGGACCGGTGTCTCGCTTAGGAGGTAGCTGTAC
Organism: Acidimicrobiia bacterium; assembly: GCA_043730435.1. Classification (GTDB taxonomy): domain Bacteria; phylum Actinomycetota; class Acidimicrobiia; order Acidimicrobiales; family Ilumatobacteraceae; genus JANMCE01. The sequence goes on from JAYTKG010000243.1 coordinate 7,398, forward strand.
CGTCGATAGACCCGGGCATCTTCCGGATCCTGCTCGGCGACCTCAAGGACGTCGGGGCTGAAAGGCATGGCGGCGTCGAGCACTGTCCACGGCCCGCTGGGAAGGTCGAAGGAGCGTGTTGCGCCAGTCGAAAGGTTGCGAAGTCGCAGTGCCCCGGTGCGCTGGTCCAGTTCGAGGAGGTCGCCAGTATCGGTTAGTCGCGCGATCACCTGGCCACTTGGCTCCTGGCTGCTCAACAGCAGAGGCTCCTCGGGTACAGCGACGAGCTTCGGCAGGACAGCGAGCGGGCCGATTGTCAACGCCGGCGGAAAGACAGGGGGTTCGGGATGGAGAGGACCGATACGTGCGCCAGCCGGCTCGTTCGGCCCATAGGTGAGGCGGCCGGGGAGCGGTGGCCTCATCGCCTCGACACGATCGGGGGCAACGAGCCGGAGGTGATAGCCGTCGAACAGCAGGGGTCCCGAGTCCTCTTCGGGACACAACACCAGAGTGGTCGCCGCGTCGGTACCGATCACGAGGGAGTCACCTTCGAATGTCACGGCATTCGTACCCATGCCATTGCAATTGTTGTTGGTGCCCAGACTTCCGACGATCGTAACCGTGAGCGTCACCAGCGGTCGGTCGACCCATGGGGTGCCATCGACCTCGATCAAGTACCACGTGTGCGCGGCGAAGCCTGCGAGGACTTTGGCATGGGATGAGACTTCCACCGTCGACTCGGTCGAAGAGTTTGCCTGGGTGGTTGGTTCTTTGGTTGCCGAGCAGCTCTCCAGCACCACCAGACCAGCGAGTGCCAAACGTCGGAGAAGTCGCGTCACAACTTCTCCGACGTTATCCATCGCTGGCTGGTTCCCGGGCCCATGCAGTGGTGAACCTATGCGGCGGGTTTTGGGGCGAGGGTTACTTCGATGAGCAGTTCGTCGGCCTCGGTGGTGATGAGGAAGTCGAGGGAGCCGGCCGCGATCAGGTCGGGCTTGCCGGCTTCGAGCGAGGCGATGAATGCCGCGGGTGCGTGCACCACGCACTTCTCCACCTGGTGACGTTGGCTGACTTGACCCTCGGTCTTGGCCCGACGCACTCGGGAGAGCACCTCGAACGTGGCATCCAGTATGGAGTCATCGCCAATGGCACCGGTTGGCTTCGGCCAGGCAGCTGAATGAACCGAACCTTGCTCGTACCACTCCCACACGGTGTCTGTGGTGAACGGAAGGAATGGTGCGAACAGCAGGTGCAGCGTTCGGATGGCTTTGCGCAGGCTGGCTCGGGCCGAGGCGGAGCCAGCCACGTCCTGATAGGCGCGGGTTTTCACCAGCTCCACGTAGTCATCGCAGAACCACCAGAAGAACGACTCGGTCCGCTCCAGTGCGCGGGCATAGTCGAACGCGTCAAACGCTTCTGTTGCATCTGCAACAACTGCATCGAGTCGGGCCATCATGGCCGCGTCGATGGCAGTCATGGCTTCATCGTTGGTTGGCTCGGGCATCGACAGCACGAACTTGGAGGCATTCAGCAACTTGTTAGCCAGCTTGCGGCCGACCTTCATCTGGCCTTCGTCGAAGGTGGTATCCGTGCCGGGTCGAGCACACGCAGACCAGTAACGCACTGCGTCGGTGCCGTACTGCTCAAGAAGCGGCAGCGGTGTCACTACGTTGCCGATCGACTTCGACATCTTCTTGCGGTCGGGGTCGAGGATCCAACCCGACAGCGCAGCGTTCTTCCAGGGGGGCGTGCCATGCTCGTAATGGCTGCGCACCATGGTGGAAAACAGCCAGGTACGGATGATGTCGTGACCCTGCGGGCGAACGTCCATGGGGAACACGCGCTCGAACAGATCGGGGTCATCTTCCCAACGCCCGGCGATCTGGGGCGTGAGCGACGATGTGGCCCACGTATCCATCACATCGGGGTCACCCATGAAACCGTTCGGCTTGCCGCGCTGATCGGAGGTGTAGCCAGCCGGTGTATCGCTGGACGGGTCGACGGGCAGGTCTGCCTCTGTGGCCAAGAGCGGCTTGTCGTGGATCGGCAA
>JAYTKG010000244.1:0-7903 GCA_043730435.1 Acidimicrobiia bacterium
TGCCTCTACTCGGGCGAGTGGCGAAATGGCAGACGCGCTAGCTTCAGGTGCTAGTAATCGAAAGGTTGTGGGGGTTCAAGTCCCCCCTCGCCCACAGAAAGACCCCAGCTCAGCAGGGGCTTTGACGTTGTTGAGAACCCCGGCTTCTACCGGTCTTCTACCGGACTTGAAACTAAAGCCGGACCGGCTGCCAAGGCGGCGGCATCGTCGTCGGTCTCCGCCGGTGGTGCTGGTGATCAATTGAGCGCGGCCACGTGGGCAAGGGACTCAGCGCGGCACGCAACGATGCGAGCACACGATTCCGCCGCGGTGGGAGTTGACGCGGGGTGGGCGGCGAAGACGGGAAACGACTGCATCGGAGCGTACGCGTAACGACGGGTGTCCACCTCAAGCCCAAGACGCTCCAAGTGCGATGTCAATCTCAGGGCCTCATCCTCTGAAGGACATCGAACCGCCAAGCCGTATCCGCCATGCCGGCAGACGTCTGCTCCCTCAGCAACCTCGACGAGTTCGACGCCGCTCGAGGACATGATCTGGCGCAACTGTGTCCTGAGCGCCGTTAGGTAAGCCTCAATCTGATCAGCTCGCCGCACCTGGGTCAAACACCAGGCGGCCCCGAGGCCGTTGATCTTGCCGTTTACGCCGAACACGGAGCCAAATGGACCGTCCGGGCAGGCGTGGCCAGTCTTCTGGACTGCCGCTTGCCCGAAGTTCCTCAGCGCGACGAGACGTTCGGCTGTGCCCCAGGCATTCGTCAAGCACGCGCCCCCCTCTCCCGCCTTGAACGGCTTACGCCCATGGAGGCTCAAGCACACGACATCGACGCTTTCGAGTAACGCCGGTTCCGTACGCAGAAGCGGCGCTTGGGCCGCGTCGACGATGATCGAGATCCGTCTACTCCTGAGTTCGTCCAACAATCGTGGATCTTCGTCCCAGTATCCCCACATCGGTACCATCACAACCGCTTTCAGACCCAAGTCGTCTGCTTCTCGAAGCGTGTGTTCTGTGTCGAGGCCGAAACTACATCCATTTCGAGAATCCAGGAACACGGGGATCGCCCCTGCCGAAACCACAGCCTGTCCCGTCATGACAGGCCCCATCGCTGAAACGCCGACTCGCTCTCCTGCTCTCGCTCCGACCGCGGTCAAAGCGTTGGTTAGCGCCAGCGTGCCACTTGACATCGTTACGGAGAATTCAGCGAGACACAGGTCGGAGAGTGCGGTCTCAAGCAATAGCACCGAAGAGCTACCGCCGGTGCTGGTCTCGGCGATCGAGGCCTCTAAGGCGACCTCAACCTCATGGTGGAACGAGTACATCTCGCCTAACCCTCCCAACTGAGCAGACCCATGATGGCCACAATTGATGGACTCCCTCAGAACAGCGACGACTGTTCCGCAACATGCGTGAGCCCGCGAAGCTGGGCCACATCGGTCAGCTGTCGAAGCGTGGGAAGCTGACCGTACGAGCCCCAGCGAGCGAGCAACTCGACGAGCAGACGCGCGGTGGCCCGAGCGTCGGGCAATGCCCGGTGCCTGTTAGCTACCTTCGGTAGTCCAAGCGCCAGCCATAGGTTGTCCAACGAATACGACTTAAGGCCGGGGAGAACGTGCTTCGCAAGCAGCACAGAGTCCAGCAGCCTCGCCGAACAAAGCGCTTCGCATTGGCTGACGTACTGCCTAAGTATCGCACGCTCGAACGACGCGTTATGCGCGACGAGCACGAAGGGGTCGTGCGGTGCGGCAAAGGCTTCGAAAGCTTCCATGACCTCGATGTCCGAGAGGGCGGCGTCGACATCACGTTGAGAGATCCCAGTCTGGTTCAGATCGAAAGTCGTAACCACGCACCCTCCGGTCGGCCTCATCAACGAGGAGAACTGACCAAGCTCCTTCGGAGCGACGGTGAGGTCCAACGCGACCACTGCAACTTCAATTGGACGGGCGGGACTGCGGGCCGGGTTAACCGTCTCGAAGTCAACGATAAGGAAGTGAACATTGTCGAACGGCGCGCTCTGGGCGACGGCGCGAGGAAGCTCTTCACGAGGCAAGGTCACATTTCTCCTCAAGCTTAGGTACGCCGGACAAGAGCCTGTCTGCGACAGCGCTCCGTTCGATGACTGGGACAAGATTCGCCATCCGTCTCCAAATCATCTCGTCGAGCGAGCTTTCGCTGTCCACACGCTGTCCCGTTGTCGAAGCATGGATCACGCGAATGACTTCAAGAATTGCATATGCCGCGGCGCCGACCGCTGAGAGGGCGAGGAGGGGAACGCCAGCGGACGGACCGGACGGCTGGAAGACAAGTGCCAGGAGTAGGCCGACGAGCAGCGGGATCACACGCATCACGCGTTCCAGGAAGAGTCTCCGCAGAACGAGGCCGCCTTGCACGGCTGCGACTCTCAAGAGGGTGGCCGAGATCTGAAACACCGAAACCAACCCAACCCCGAATCCCCAGGCCTCGTGACCGGAGTTCGTCAAGTACGCCGAGACCCCGAACATGGCCAATGAATCGGAGAAATGACCGACTGCGCAGGCGCGCCAATCGATGTGCCAGTCCGAACGCTTCGACTGGCCGGTGCCGCCGTCGACACCGCCAAGCACATCAGCTGACATGCCAGGGGTTGGCTGCAGCATCGAACCAAGAATCCGAACGGTCAGCAGGACAGCTGCAACCTGCAGGTTTCCGAACGCGAGAAGGAAAGTCGCCACCGTCGTGAGACCGAGCCGGGCAACGGTCCACCATGAGCCGAAGAAATCCCCGACCGGAAGTGACCGAACCTTGGCCGAGATGCCCGTCGACCAGTCCTCGACTTTCGAGCCGGCCGCGACGACCCCGGAGGCTTGCAAACCAGTCCAGCCCCGGTAGGGCTCGGAGAGCGTCCGGAGAACTTCATGAACGCTCCGACTGGCCGTTCGGCGATCAGCGGGGCCACCAAACCGCTTGACGTCTGCCAGCAGTTGAGCGGCAGCCCTTGCCGACTCACCGATACCTCGCACCGTACCTCCATCTGGCGCGGGGGCGAGAACAACGCCGCCGTTGGCCAGGGCACCGACAAGGTAGGGGGGGAGGGTACCGCCACGGGCCGCAGCCGATCGTTGGATCTGCTTCTCTAGTGCCTGCAGTCGTTCCAGAGCTTCGTCCATTGTGATGTTCCTTTCAGAGAGGTCAGTCATGACCGTTACGGATGGGCTGTGATCCCCAGAGACTCCCGCGCTTTCGAGCGGGCCTGCTGCACCGAGGGGACCGTGCAGTCGAGCAGGTCTGCGATCTCGTCAGGCGAGAGCATTTCAATCGAGCCTGGAGCGTCTCGGATCTGGAGCGTCAGCAGAGCGACAACCTGAAGGTCGGACAGGTGCTGAAAGCGCTCTCGCAGTTGACGTTCGTTGGGGATGAGGTCCGTCAGACGGGATGCGATCACGATGTAGTCAACCGATGCTCTCGCTCGCGAGACCAGTTCAGAGGCCGTTGCTTCCCTCATACGCTGGGGGAAGGTCGGCAGCGAGGTGAGGCGAGTCCGGTGTACGGCATCGCGCACCACCTGGTTAGCCACGTAGTTCCCCCAGGCCCGCGATGCAGCTGCTCGGAACGCTTCAAGAACCTCCGGCGTAATCATGCCGAAGACATCTCCGCCGTTATCGACGATGGCCATCATCGTCGGAGCCATTGACATACCCGTGACGAGGCTCACGATCCGAGTGGTTTCAAAGTGGGCTGCGACGACGGGTTCGTTGGGATCGGTATCGTCCTTCCACCAGGGCTCGTAGCTAGCGACCATCTCTGTGATTGCTCGCTTGACCGCTCGAGGGAGCGAATCGGATGCTTCGTGCTTGGAGATCCAGGTTGGTGAGATCGCCGAGGCGCGCTCGTAGGGCTCTCGCTCGTAGCTCATGTGCGTCTCCGTCCTGATCCGGCCGTCGTCACGGCGGCCACAGCGCTGCATGGCCGTCGTTCATGGTGTTCACGTGTAGGAGTATTGGAGTGCGATCCCCGAGCCGTCGGCGCGGGTTCGGCGAGACGTATGTGCGCGTCACGCGACTTCCGGCGCGTCATGTTTGGTGTCTCTGTCCTTGGCTCGCGATTCACGCTGCGACCCCAGTCGGATTGTCGCGACGCCAGACGAAATGGGTTACAACGGTTCGGGGTGCATTGAGAGCCGACACCGCGTGTGGCGTCGCACGAGCGAGCTCGGCGAGGTAACTCGCCTGCTCTCCGAGGAGCATCAACGTCTCAGGGGTCGGTCCGCCGGGCACATTCACAGCTCCTGGAGTGACCTCGGGCTGGACGCTCCGATCAGGAGGCAGCTGCCGATTGACGTATAGAGACCTGTCGCCACTTGGGATGGAAATGAACTGCGCTACGCAGCCGTCGGTATGCCACCCGACGCCGGGAAATGATCCGGGGTAGTAGATGATCCCACGCACCGTGGATCGCTGTGCTGAGGGGTCACCGGCCATCAGCCTGATCGGGCTCCGCATGAGGTCATACCGGACGAGCCGCACAGCTGCGGCAGCAAGTTCTACGATCTCTGGTCGAACGCTTTCCTCATCCCACAGAACAGTGTCGGCGAAGTCATACTCGAACTGGATCGACAACTTGTGACCGCGTGGGTCATCCTCGGGCTGGTAGTCGACCTTCGAAATACCGGAGCTCTCTGGCAGACGGGAGGTGAGCTCGCTGAAGTCTTGCCGCAACCCGTCGGTTCGAAGGACGGCGGCGTATTCCTCGAACTTCCGTTCGAACTCAACGTATCCACGTGACGGGCCGCACCGAAGAAAGCCGTGCTCGACGAGACTCGCGATGAAGACCTCATCGATCATCGCATCCTCGGCAGTCCCCATAGATCCACCATAGAACGCCACGGGAACTGACTTTCCGAGAAGTTTGAGTCTCGATAGGCCGCGGTTGGCTCACCAAGACTTCAATCGGCTGGCCTCAAGTTGACCGCCAAGGCCTGGCACGTCCCGAGTCCTTCCGCGTCAACCCGTAGTAGGCCAACCGGCGTCGAAACCGCTCAGGATCAGCCCGGCGATTGTCTCTGCCGCCTCGTCATGGAGTGTTGGGCCGACGTGGCTGTACATGCCCAAGGTGATCGAGATCATCGAGTGGCCGAACCGCTCCTGCACAACCCGCGGGTGGACTCCTCGCTCGAGGGCGATGGTGGCCCAGGTGTGGCGCAGGCCGTGGAGGGTGAGGCGCTCCAGGCCGTAGCGGTGCACTCGGCGGAGGAACATCTCGCTCACTGCGTCAGGGTGGAGCCAGCTGCCATCGGGCTGATGGAAGACGAGGCCTTGGTCGTTGAAGTCGGGGCCGATCAGCATGCGCTCTTCAAGCATCCGCCGGCGGTGATCGCGCATCACAGCGATCGTGCCCTTGTCGAGCGCGATTGGCCGGCGGCCTTGCGTGGTCTTCGGCTCGCCGATCGTCACCTTGCTGCGCGTCTGGATAATCGTCTGCACGACACGGAGCCGAGCGGCGTCGAGGTCGAGGTCGGACCAGCGGAGGCCGAGCGCTTCGCCTCGCCGCATCCCGGTGGTCGCGAGCAACACCCACAACCCGTGCAGTCGATCGTCGGCACGAGAGGACGCGTCGAGAAACGCACGCAGCGTCGGAGCGTCCCATGCGTGGATGCCGTCGGACTTCTGGCCGCCGTGTGGCGGATTGGCCGCATCCGCTGGGTTCCGCGCGAGGCGACCCCATCGCACCGCGTCCTTGAACGCTCGGTGGATGATCGTGTGGACGTAGTTCACCGTCCGCCGATCGAGACCGGGCCGAGCCCTTGCAGGCGTCGCTTTGGAGACACCCCGCCGTAGCAGTGAGGCGAGCGTGTCCTTGGTGATGTGCTCGGCCTCGCCGAACTCGGCGCGCAATTGCTCGGCGGTTGCCGCGAGCGACACACCATTCGAACGAAGTTTGGTCGCTCGCTCGACTACCTCTGGCGAGTAGCCCTTGCCTGTCCTCGACGGCTTGCATCGACCGGACGTCAGTAGTTCCGCGTAGAGCCCGTTGAGCACGCCGGCGTCGACCTTGGTGAGACGTATCGATCCGATGTGAGCGACGACGTGGTTGCGCACGTTGCGCGCGTACGAGTCGAACGTCGACGGTCGAACCGTGTGCTCCGTGGCCTTCAGCCAATCAACGAAGTAGTCGGCAACCGTCTGGTGCGACGGCTCGACGTACTCACCGCGATCGAACTTCGAGAGCAGGTCGATGCGAGCACGCTCGGCCTCGCGCTTCGTGTTGTACCCGGAGTGCCACTTCTGCCGACGCTGCCCAGTGGCTGGATCAGGGTCGAGCTCAATCTTGACGTACCAACGAGTTCCCTTCTTCACCACCGAGCCGCGCATGGCTACTCCGATCGCTTCTGGCCGGCCAACGCCTCACCCACGTCGATCGCTTCCAACTCGTCCATGATCGGACGCGTGGTTCGATTCGGCCGGCCGGTACGACGACGCTTCAACTCTTCGAGCCTCGGCTGCACCAGCCGGTCACCTTCGGCGAGCAACTCCAATGCTTCCTCTGGACTGCGATCGCGCAGCGTGTCCATGCCGAGTGGCGTGGTCTTGACGAGTTCGACGAGCAGCTTCGCCATCCCCGTGATGATCTCGTCCTCGTGCGACACGAGCCGCTTCAGCGACTCCGTCTGCACTGCTTGACGCCTAAGCTCGAGCTGCTGTTCCACCTTCGAACGCACGTCCGAACCGAAGGCGTTGCGCAGTGCCGTTTGCATCGCGGTGGCGTCAGTCGAGGTCAGTTCCTTGATGCGTCCCAGCAACGAGTCCCAGCCGTCCGGAGCGCCAACGACGAGCGTGGTCAGATCGGCGCCCCGCAGGTCGGACTCGAACTTGTCGCCGACGAGCGGCTCGACCGCATCCTCACCTGCCCCAGGCGGCGGGATGAAGAACCAGCCGATCGGACGTCCGAAGCAACGAGAGAACGCAACAACCTCGTGGACATCGATGTTGCGTCGGCGATGACTGTCGAAGGTCTTCTCGATCGCCGAGACGCCGGCCTGGTTCAACCGCATGCCGAGGAACGGTTCGAGCATCTCGCTGGTCTGTGCTTGCGTCCAGCCGGCTTCCTCACGTGCGCGTCGGAAGTTGTAGGCGACGATCTGGTGCACGGTCCAGACCTTGTGCCCCGTGATTCGGTAGGACGTGCGACTGGCCACGGGTCGACTGTAACAGGTTCTGAACTTCTGAACCACAGTGCTTGACTTTACTACTGAAGTCGCGCGCATACTCCCGTTCCGATGTTGGACACTTTTGAAAGGACGTGGGCCTGTGCTAGAGGACCTTCCCCCATTCCTGACCGTCGAACAGGCAGCCAAGGTGCTGCAGCTCGGCCGGTCGAAGACCTACGAGCTCACCGTCGAGTTCGACTGCAGCGCCGGCCGCACAGGCCTGCCGTTCGTTTGGCTCGGCAAGCAGAAGCGCATCCCGCGCACTGCCCTCATCCGCTTCATGGACCCCGATTGCCGTCGACCGCCTGCAGCGTGACCGAGCGCTGAACCGCTCACCGGACCACAGAAATCGGCGCAAGACATCGCGCCGAGAACCCCAGCTGATTCGTCCTTCGGACAGATCAGCAACTTCCACACCAATGCACCAAGGTGAAGGAGCGCACACCGTTGCTGACGATCTCCAAGTGTCGCGACCTCGACTACTACGAACGAGAGGTCATCGAAGGCCGAGAGGAGTACCTCTCTGAAGGTGGCCGTGCAGCCGGCCGATGGGCCGGGAGCCTCGCGGCAGCCGACGGGCTCAGCGGTGTTGCAGACCGCGAGCAGCTCACCCGAGCCTTCTCCGGCGTCCACCCCGACGGCTTCAAGATGACCGCGCACGACCTCGATGTGGTCGGCTTCGACCTGACGCTGTCGCCGTCGAAGTCCGTGTCCTTGATCTGGGCA
>JAYTKG010000245.1:0-1727 GCA_043730435.1 Acidimicrobiia bacterium
TACCGGAGGGCTCCTGGTATTAGATGATCGGAATGGCATGAAGCGGTCTTCAAAATCGGTTACACCGAAGCTTGATGTCCGTCTCGCTGGAAAGCATCCAATCTTGCGAAACGTTGAACCGTTCACTTTGACAAACGAGGAAACCTACAAGGGGATGTGGCAGTCCCCGAAAATCACGCCGCTACTGCAAACAACGAGTGCGGGAAGCGACACAACAGTGGCGTGGGTCGGTGTCCACCCTGCTGCGAAAGTGGTGTGCATACAGCCAGGCACCTCTCGCGAAACGCACCGCACCCCGGCCTATCGGATGCTCGTGCGAAATTCCATTCTTTGGGCTGCCGGGCGACTGTGAAGAAAGAGAATTGACGTATCAAGGCACATCATTCCTAAACGCAATCGGTTATTCCCAGCACAGTGGTTGTTGCTGTGCGCCTGCTGTCATCTCTGACGCTTTCGGCCCCGCGCACGTTCGTTCCTGACTACACATTCTCCGATTCGACACTCGAGGGTTGGCGGTCGCTCGGCGATGCGGAGTGGCGCGCACAGAATGGCGAATCGTCGGAACGCCGAAAGATGCCGAAGACGATGATCTCGACGGCAACGAAGGCAAGTACTGACGCGTGCAATACTTACACCTCGACGCCGGGGTGGCGGAACTGGCAGACGCACAGGACTTAAAATCCTGGGTTCGGAAACGAGCGTGCGGGTTCGATTCCCGCCCCCGGCACTTTTGATGTCCATGAAACGCAGGGTGGTTGCGATTCAAGTAATCAGCGAAGTCGTGAGAAAAACTGTTAACCGACGGTGAAGCCTCGGCTGGAGGACGCCGATAAATCGGCTGACGATGCTCTGGACGTTCAGCCGGGGGAACGAACACATCCGAATTGGACGGAGTGCCGAGACGTGCGACCTGGTCGTCTTGACCCGCCCGAATGAACCACGGCGGTACTCCTTCAAGGATTGGTCGACCCTCGATTCGTTTCACGCCGACCTAGAGGCCGTTCTGTTGAACACCGGTTGGACCCTGCTGCAGTACTCACCCGAGCGCCGCGGCGGGCGAGATCGCCGCGGATTTCCACGTCTGCAAGAGCGCCGACGCTGGTGGACCGACAGTGCTGAACTGTGGAAAGCGGCGTCCGGTCGCCGCCGCTAGTTACTGCCATCGAAAGATTTTCAACGCCACGAAGAAGCTGATCGTTCCCCACACGGCCAGCACCGCCAATTCAGGAAGCAGTGGCACAAACCCGGTCCCTTGCAGCATGACGCCGCGCAGCGCATCGTTGAGCGCGGTGAGCGGCAACGCCTGCACGAACGGCTGAATCTTTTCTGGAAAGCGCTCGGTCGAGAAGAAGATGCCGGAGAAGATCCACATCGGCACCATCACCATATTCATGATTCCAGACACACCCTCGATCGTTCGGGGACGCGCCGCTGTGAGGAGTCCCAAGCCGCTGAAGGTCAACGCGCCGAGCAGGGAAACGGCCACCAGCAGAACAAACGATCCTCGGAACGGTACGCCCAGCGCGACGCGCGCGAAGAGCAGCAACGCTCCGGCTTCGGGAATCAGAAAAATCAAACGCGACGTGAGTTGTGCCGCAAGCAGATGGCTTCTGCGGACAGGCGCGGCGACGAGTCGCTTCAAAAGGTTGCCGTTGCGTGCGACGACCAGCGAAAAGCCGATGCCCCACATCCCTGTGCCCATCAGGTTCATCCCGAGGAGGCCAGGG
>JAYTKG010000246.1:0-9824 GCA_043730435.1 Acidimicrobiia bacterium
CGATGGGAGCATCGGTCATAAACGCCAGACGTACCGCGCCGGTCTTGGCCTTTTCCGGCCAAAGATTCGGGTCACGGGTGAGCCGGCCTTCGGGATAGATGGCGACTGCTTCTCCGGCTCGCACTGCTTCGGCAGCGGTGTCGAGCGCGGCCGATGCATCGATGGCGCCGCGCTGGACAGAAATGAAGCCAATGCGGTGGAGCAGCACCTTCAAGATGGGCGCGTCAACAATGCCCGACTTCCCGACCATCCGCAGCGACCGACCAAGCGACCGTCCGGCCAACGCCAGGAAAACCGAGTCGGCGTAGCTGGTGTGATTGGAGATGACGATAAGCCCGCCGCTGGGCAGGTCTTCGACAATCTCACGCTGAGTACGTCGACGTTCGACCACTAGCCGGCTCACGGTTGCGGTGCCGAGGCCGAAGAGCGCAGCCAGAAGTGCGTAGATGATGCGACCGCTGATCCCCGGTTTTCTCCACGAAGTCATGCCTGTCAGCCTACGCAACCCGGGCCTTTCGACCCGAGAAGTCGTTCTAGGACCTCCACTGACGAAAGCATGGTCGGCTGGCCGATCAGGCGCTCTGTCTGTTCCGAGAGCTAACCTCGCGCGGTGCCATCTCCTGTTCGCATTGCGTTTCTTGGCGGGTTGGGTGAGATTGGTCGGAACTGCATGGTGTTTGAGCAGGACGACAAGCTCCTCATGCTCGACTGCGGTCTTATGTTCCCCGATGTCGGCATGCACGGCATCGACCTGGTGTTGCCCGACTTCACGTACCTGCGGGAAAACGCTCATCGCTTGGTCGGTTGTGTCGCTACCCACGCCCACGAGGACCACGTTGGCGCGCTCAGCTATCTGTTACGCGAGCTCAGCTTTCCTATCTACGGCTCAAAGCTCACGCTCGGGTTCGCCCGTCATCGCATCGAAGAGGCAGGCCTACTCGGCCGCACTGAATTGATCCCGGTGAAAGACGGCGAGCGCATCAAGATCGGGCCGTTCGACGTCGAGTTCATTCCCGTCACCCACTCGGTGCCGCACGCGTTCGCTATTGCGTTGCACACGCCGCAGGGCATCATCATGCACTCGGGTGACTTCAAGCTCGACATGACCCCGGTTGACGGTCGCCTCACCGACCTGGCTCGCATGGGCGCCATGTCCTCCATCGAAGGCGTGCGTCTGCTACTGGGTGATTCCACCAACGCTGAAGAGCACGGTCACGCGCCAAGTGAGACCAGTGTCGGTGGCGTGCTCCGGCAGATTTTCGCCGAGCAAAAGGGCAAGCGCATCATTACTGCCAGCTTCGCCAGCCACATCCACCGCATCCAGCAGATCGCAAATGCCGCGGTCGCCAACGGTCGAGTCGTGTGCACACTCGGCATGTCGATGCGCAAGAACGTCCGGCTCGCTCGTGAGCTCGGCCTGTTCCATATTGCCGATGACAAGTTGATTGACATCGAGACGGTTGGTGATCACAAACCGGAGAACTTGTGCATTATCTCCACTGGTTCCCAGGGTGAGCCAATGTCGGCCCTGGCGCTTATGGCCGCCGGTGACAGCAAGTGGCTCAAGGTGGGCGAGAACGACGTCATCATCCTCTCTAGCAACGCCATTCCCGGCAACGAACACAACGTGAACGCGGTCATTGATGGCCTGCTCAAGTCGGGCGCCGAAGTTGTGCACTCCGGTATCGCCGACGTGCACGCAACCGGTCACGCGCAGGCCGATGACTTGAAGATGCTGTTGTCGATTGTTCGCCCGAAGTGCTTTGTGCCGGTGCACGGTGAGTATCGCCACATGTACGCCCACGCCCGCCTGGCCCGACTCATGGGCGTGGCTCCGGCCAATGTTCTGCAATGCGAAGACGGTGACGTCATCACGATCTCCGATGACGGTATTGCGCTCACCGGCCGTGTCCCCGCCGGGTATCTCTACGTCGACGGCATCGTCGGAGATGTTGGCCAAGGCGTGCTGCGCGACCGTAAAGTACTGGCCGAAGAAGGTGTCGTCGTTGTGGTCGTCACGGTCGATATGCAGACCGGCAAGGTGCTGGTTGGGCCCGAGATCATCACGCGCGGCTGGGTGTACGCGCCTGAAGCCGAGGACCTGCTCGACGAGGCGTGCGACACCATCGCCAAGACCATTGAGTCGTCGCTGGCTGGCGGCCTGCGTGACGTTGAAGCGTTGGAAAAGGCTGTGCGTCGATCGGCCGGCAAGTTCGTTAGTGACCGCACCCGTCGTCGCCCCATGATCGTGCCCGTGGTGATGGAAGCGTAAGTGGTCCGACGTTGGGCGGCCGCCTTGGTGCTGGTCGCAGCAGGATGTACCAGCAGCGCGCCAAAGGTGACATTGCCAATGTTGCCCGTGAACGATGTGCCTGCTGCAGTGCGTGCCGTCGAAGCCTTGAGTGCTTCGAACGACGCGCGCAACTACACCGAGATCAACGTCGTGCCCGACGGCGTCAACGTCTTCGCGGTGACCTCGGCAGGCAAAGAACGAGCGTATCTGTATAGCGGCGACAAGCTCGGCGAGCCTGGCCCGGAGACGCCATCGGAAGGCGAACCGTTCACGTTGCGGGGCATCCCACTGGAGCAGGCGGCCAAGGTTTCCGCCTACGTCACCAAGCAGTTCAAGGGGTCTATCGTGGCGCAGGTCGCACTTGTGGTGGTGAAGCCGAATGGTTTGGTGTGGGCAGTTCGGTCCCAATCGGGCAAGGGTGGCCTGTTGAACACCCTGTTTTCGCCCGATGGGAAGATTATTTCCGCGGTTCCCGCAAATTAGGGCAGGAATGCCCGAACGTTCGCGCGCCCCGTTGCTAGCGTGGGGTTATGGCGACCAATAACGCGTCCCGGCCGACGGCTGCACCAAAGGCCACTGCGGCTGCGCGCAAAGCATCGCCCAAGTCGACGTCAAGCCGCTCGGCTGCTTCGCGTCCCGCACCCCGAGCCAGCAGTCCCAAGCGCAAGGGTCAAAGCCCACTCGCACCACTGGTGGCATCGCATCGCAGCGACCTGGTCGCTATCGGCTGGGGTGTGCTGGCGTTGCTGGTCGGCCTGGGCACTTACACAAAGTTCATTGGCCCGTTCGGCGTCGGTGTCACCTGGCTTGGTGGCGTCCTCGTCGGTGTTGCTCGCTTCGCGTTGCCCATTCTGTTTGCGCTGATTGCAATGGCCAGTTTTTCGTCGTGGAAGGCCGAGCATCCGACGCGACTTGCGGTTGGTTCCGGTTTGTTCGTGCTGTCGATTCTTGGCCTGCTGCACGTCAAGTGGGGGCCAGTCTTCGGCGTCAAAATACGTGAGGTTCGCGCCGCTGGCGGCATCGTGGGCATCGCTGCGGGACGACCGCTGCAGTACTTCCTGGCCGATGCCGGTGCCGTCATCGTGCTGCTGGCGCTGATGGTCGTCTCGCTGCTCATCGCCACCAAGGCGTCGGTGCGTACGGTCGCCGTCTCGGCGGCTCGCGGCCTCACCCCAACAGTTCGAGCCGCCAGAGGCGCAGCCCGCAACATGTCCACGCTGGCGAGCGAACGACTCGGTGGTGCCGAAGGCAGCGGCCAGCGTCCGTCGCTCTACGACGTCGCCGCCGAAGAAGGGGACCCGCAGTCGGCCCGCAAGCCCCGCTCAAAGAAGAATGATCCCGGCCTGCCGCCACCCGATGCGGCGTTCCTTGTCGCTCCGGGTAAAGGCGTGCAGACCAAGCTTGATCTCGGTCCGTCGGTTGAAGTTGGCTCGTGGAAACTACCTCCGCCGAACTTGCTCACGCACCTGCCAGCGCAGCAGATCGACATGACCGTCATCATCGAGCGGGGCAAGAAGCTGCAGCAGGCACTGGCCAGCCACGGGGTGGAAACCACGTTGGTCGGCCAGACGTGCGGACCCACTGTCACCCGCTACGAACTCGAACTTGGCGTAGGCGTGAAGGTGGCCAGCGTCACCAGTTTGAACAAGGACATTGCGTACGCCATGGCCTCTCCCGACGTGCGTATCCTTGCTCCCATTCCTGGTCGCTCGGCCATTGGTGTTGAAGTGCCGAACGTGCAACGTGTGCTGGTCACGCTGGGCGACGTGCTCCACTCGGCGCAGGGTAAGGCTGCCAAGCATCCGCTGGAAGTGGCTGTCGGCAAGGGCTTCGACGGCAGTGGCGTCATGATGAATCTGGCGAACACGCCCCACATGCTCATTGCCGGAGCCACCGGCGCCGGTAAGTCATCAGGCATCAACTGCATCGTCACATCGATTCTCATGCGCACCTCGCCCGACGATGTGAAGCTCATTCTCATCGACCCCAAGCAGGTCGAAATGGGCCAGTACGCAAGGCTTCCCCACCTGCTCACGCAGCCCGTCACCAACCCCAAGAAAGCCGCCAACGCGCTGGCGTGGGCGGTGCGCGAAATGGAGAGCCGCTACGACGTTCTCTCCAAGGTCGGCTTCCGTGACATCACCGGCTACAACGCCGCGTTTGATGCCGGTGAGCTTGAGCCCGAGCCCGAGCCCGAGCCCGGCTCCGACGAGGTCTACAAGCGCATGCCGTTCATCCTCATTGTGGTCGACGAGCTGAACGACCTCATGATGGTTGCGGCCCGTGACGTGGAAGAGAGCGTCACCCGTATTGCGCAAAAGGCGCGCGCCGTCGGCATCCACCTCATCGTGGCCACGCAGCGACCATCGGTCAACGTCATCACCGGCGTCATCAAGGCCAACATTCCGGCCCGTATGGCGTTTGCCGTTTCCAGTCTTACCGACAGCCGCGTCATTCTCGATCAACCGGGCGCCGAGCGTCTGGTCGGTAAGGGCGACATGTTGCTGCTCGGTCCTACGTCAAATGTCGCCCAACGTATTCAGGGTTGCTTCGTGGGCGAGGACGAAGTGCGCAAGGTCGTTGCCCACTGGCGCAAGCAGGCACCCGAACCGGTCTACGCCGTTGGGGTCGAAGGCGATGAGGCCGGGAGCGGTGGCGGTCAGTTGAGCTACAGCGGTGGCAATGGTGATGATGACGATGACGAGACGCTGGTGCGCAACGCTATGGAACTCATCGTGCGCAGCCAGCTTGGTTCAACGTCGATGCTGCAGCGCAAACTCAAGGTCGGTTTCGCCCGCGCCGGGCGCATCATGGACCTGCTCGAGCAGCGCGGCGTGGTCGGGCCAAGCGAGGGATCCAAGGCCCGCTCGGTTCTCATGACCGTGGAAGAGTTCGAACAACTCGGCGGATAGCCTGCGAACGGATACCACATTCGTGCGCCTATCCCGTCATTCGGCCGTCTGGGTCGATATTCTCACTCTGCGCGTCGTGCGCTACGTAAGGAGTACAACATCATGGGTCTACTGGATATGTTGAAGGGCGTACTGGGTGGCAAGTCTGCCGCCGGACGCGCCACTGGTGCGGCTGGTGCGGCGCAGTCGGCGAACCCTGCCGACGCTATTGGGTCGATGCTCGGTGGAGCAGCCGGCGGTGGGAACCCGATGAGCAGCATTCTCGGCGGTCTCATGGGTGGCGCCGGTGGCAACCCGATCCTGAAGATGCTGTTGCCGATGGTGCTCGGTGGCGGTGCCGGGGGTGCCATGGGCCAGCTTGGTGGCCTCGGAGGACTGCTCAGCAAGTTCAGCGGCGCGGGCCAGGACGACAAAGTGCAGAGCTGGGTCGGAACCGGCTCCAGTCAGCCGCTCAGTGGCGACGAAGTGCAGGCTGCACTCGGTGATGACGTCATCAACCAGATGGCCGACGAGTCGGGTCTGCCTCACGAAGAGGTGAAGTCGGGCGTGGCCAGCATGCTCCCGAATCTCGTCAGCCAGCTCACGCCTGGTGGCAGCATGCCGGACGCCGGTGGTCTGATGAACGCCGCGAAGGGCCTCGACCTGTCGTCGATCCTCGGCAAGCTCGGCGGCTGACCGTTTCCGTAGCGGGCGGTTGAACGGCCGCCCGCTACCATGATTCCCATGGCCGAACGCTTTTGGATCGAAACACTCGGCTGCCCCAAGAATCAGGTTGATTCCGAGAAGCTGTCCGGCAAACTCACGGCCGACGGAATGGCTCCAGCGCTCAATGCTGATGAAGCCGACCTCGTTGTCGTGAACACGTGTGCCTTCATTGAGGAAGCGCGTCAGGAATCGATCGACACTGTGCTTGCACTCGTTGACGTCCGCAAGACCGGCGCTCGCCTGGTGGTCACCGGTTGCATGGCCGAGCGCTACGGCAGCGAATTGGCAGAGGCATTGCCTGAGGTCGATCAGGTCGCCGGTTTCGGGGTGCCGGTCACGCTGTCGATCAAGTCGGGCAGGCGCGGTGGGCCGCCGTTGCCAAGCTTCGATCTGTTGAACCTGCCCCGGCCCAAGGCCACCGCGCCCTGGGCCTACGTGAAGATCGCCGAGGGGTGCGACCGCAGCTGCGGGTTCTGCGCCATCCCGTCGTTCCGTGGCCCGCAGCGCAGCCGCACCAAGCAGAGCATCCTCGATGAGGTTCGGGAGCTGGACACCAAAGAGATCGTGCTGGTTGCCCAGGACCTCGCCAGCTACGGCAAGGATGACGCGTCACTCGGTGCTGGCAGCATCGTCGATTTGGTGCAGCAGGTTTCGGCGCTCGTGCCGCGTACTCGGCTGCTCTACCTCTATCCGTCTGATCTGTCCGACGCGCTGATCGACGTGATCCTGGGCAGTGGCGTGCCGTACTTCGATCTGTCGCTTCAGCATGTCTCCAAGCCGTTGCTGCGCCGCATGCGTCGCTGGGGCGATGGCGACCGGTTCCTCAAGCGCATTGCCGACATCCGGGCCCGCCACGACCAGGCCGCGTTCCGCAGCAACTTCATCGTCGGCTATCCAGGTGAGACCGAAGCCGATCACGACCAGATGCTGGCTTTTATTGAAGCGGCGCAACTCGACTGGTGCGGCTTTTTTGCCTATTCGCCCGAGGAAGGCACGCACGCCTACACACTCGACGGTGCCGTGGCGAAGACGTTGATGGCCGAGCGGTTGGCTGAACTGCGTGAGATGCAAGACCGCATCACCGCGGCCCGTCGGGACGACCTGATCGGGGCAACCGTCGAGGTGCTGGTGGACGAAGCCGGTGTCGGCCGAACGTTCCGTGAGGCTCCCGAAATCGACGGCGTCGTACTGGTCTCAGAACTCCTCGAAGTGGGGGCGTTCCATACGGTCACTATCACCGACGCAATGGGTCCAGATCTGGTAGCAACGACGGCATGACCAACGAGTTCGGCCCCGACGCCGTGGCCACCTGGGCCAACCTGGTCACGGTCGGACGTGTGCTCATTTCGCCGGTGCTCTTCGTCCTAATCGAAGGTCGTAATGGTTCGTGGACGGCGTTGGTGCTGTGGTTCTTGCTGTGCGCCAGTGACGGCGTAGACGGCTTCATTGCCCGCCGTCAAGGCGTCACCACATCGGGCGCATTCCTCGACCCACTGGCGGACAAGATTCTGGTACTTGGCGCCATGTTCACGTTGGTAAGCGAGCATGTGCTGTGGATCGTTCCGGTTGCAATCATCGCGGTACGAGAAGTTGCCATCAGCCTGTACCGCACCGTGGTCGGCGCGCAGGGAGTGAGTGTCCCAGCCAAGAAGTTGGGCAAGATGAAGACGGTGTCCCAGCAATTCGCCGTCGGGTTCGCCCTGATGCCGCTCACCGCCATACGGGGCCGCACCTTCTGGATGACCTTGTTGTGGATCGCAGTTGTGCTCACTATTGTGAGCGGCTTGCAGTATCTGTTGGCGGCCCGAAAGCAGACTCATGCGGTGTGAAGTTGTGGCCGTCGGCACCGAGCTGCTCTTGGGCCAGATCGTTGACACCAACTCGTCCTACATCGGAGAACAACTGGCGTTGGCTGGCATCGACAGTCTCCATCAGGTGAAGGTTGGCGACAACCTCGGTCGCATGATTGACGTGCTGCGTACCGCGTTGCAGCGGGCCGACGCGGTCATTGTGTGCGGCGGCCTCGGCCCGACCCACGACGACATCACCCGTGAGGCCATTGCCAACATCATGGGCGTCGAGTTAGTGCCCGATGCCGCCGTTGGTGATGTCATCCGCGAGCTGTTCGCCAGTCGCGGTCGGGTGATGGCCGAGAACAATCTGCGCCAAGCCTTGGTGCCCGTCGGCGCCACCATCATTCCGCAGACCCGCGGTACTGCTCCCGGATTGATCTGCCCAGTGGGGGACAAGGTTGCCTACGTCGTGCCCGGCGTGCCGCACGAGATGAAGGACATGATGCAGCGCGCTGTCCTGCCCGACTTGCGTCGCCGTGCCGGCGATACCGGCGCCATCGTCAGCCGCACGCTTCGTACCTGGGGTGACAGCGAAAGCGGCCTCAACGAACGACTCGACCCGATCATTTCCCGGCTCGAAGCCGCTGGCAACCCCACGCTTGCGTTTCTCGCCAGCGGGTGGGAAGGACTCAAGGTTCGGCTGACGGCCAAGGCACCGACCACCGACCAGGCTGCTGCACTCTGCGCCACATGGGAAGCCGAGGTCCGTGGGGTCATCGGCAACCAGGTGTTCGCGGTCGACGACGAGACGATGGAAAGCGTCGTGCTCGACCTCTTGCGCGATCGCGGTCTCTCGCTGGGCCTGGCCGAATCGGTCACCGGTGGCCTGGTCGCTGCCCGCCTCACCGCCGTGCCGGGGGCCAGCACCGTGCTTCGGGGCGGCGTTGTCTCCTACGCCAGTGACGTGAAGTTTGACCTGCTCGGCGTGACTCCTGGCCCGGTCGTATCGGCCGCGGCCGCTGGCGAGATGGCGGTCGGTGCGGCTCGGATGCTTGGCGCCGATGTTGGTCTGGCCCTTACTGGCGTGGCCGGCCCCGACGAGCAGGACGGCCAGCCGGTCGGCACCCTGCACGTCGGTCTGGTGATCAACGGCAACGTCACGACAGCGTCGTTTCGCCTGCCTGGTCAACGCGAACAGATGCGCCAGTTCTCGGTCATCAATAGCCTCGACGTGCTACGTCGGGCGCTGCTGGCGACCTGACGTTACGCGCGAGACACGAACCAGCCGCTCACGTCGACGATGGCGTCGGTGGTGCCCGATCGGTTGATGATGTCGTTGCGCATGTTTGGCTTGCCCAGCGCTGCAATCACGAGGTTCGCAGTGGGTTCCCCCTCGTGCAGGTTGACGTTGCTGAACGGCTGCACGTTGGCTTTGGAGCCAGGGTCGCTGGATGCAACGCGCAGGTCGGTGTCGCCGCTCGCGTTCACACCGGTGAGCGTGATGGCAAGCGCAGTGGTGCTCGACGGCAATCCCTTCACGGCCAGCGAAACCGGGTCGGTGGTCAACTGTCCGCGGGCACCCACGCCGGACCGGGTGTCCATAACGCGCACCGGCTCTTCGGCCGGCACGTACAGGTCGCCTCGATCGCCGAGCACGAATCCGAACACATCGGCGATCAGGTGGGTCTCACCCGTCGAGTTGTAGAAGCGAACGACATTGCCGATGCCAAGCGGCACAATGGCGAGGTTGGCGGTGTCCTGCTTGGGTCGCACGTTGACGGTACTCGTATCAGGGCGACCCATGTCGGGCGCGGCGCCGTTGGCGGCGTAGGCGGTGAGGAAGGTCGGCTGAGTGGCGCCCGTGGCGGTGACGTTCATAACGACAGCGGTTGCGTTGGGAGGCACGCCGGTGAGCGGGAGGTCAAGCACCGTGTTGGCACCGATGGGTGCGATGGCCGCAGCGTTGGCCATACCGCGGCCGATTCGGGTGTCGAGCACGCGACTGGGTGTGCGGGGCTCGAAACCACCCTTCACGCTCGGACTGCCGAACCCGACCACGTCGGCGATCAGGTTGGCCTCACCATTTTCATTTGCGATGCGCACCGACCCATCGGCACCGAT
>JAYTKG010000247.1:0-11710 GCA_043730435.1 Acidimicrobiia bacterium
CAGAATTCGATGGGTGGCATGAATGGCATGGCAGGGCACGGATCGATGAGCGGCATGGACCACACAGCGACGACGAAGCCATGATGTCGCACAACTTCGGCTGGGGTGGCTGGGTAGTGATGTGTGTCCTGATGTTGGCGTTCTGGGTCGGGATCTTTTGGCTCGTCGTGAAAGGCGTCCGCCGTCCTGCTCCGCCGGACACTCGTTCCACGCCTGAGGCGATCCTGGCCGAACGGTTTGCTCGTGGCGAGATCACCGCTGCAGAGTTCGACGCGGCCCGTGAGGTGCTGCGCCGCTGATGGCGACGGATGAGGTTCCATCCTGGTCGTCGACGACGACCCCACTATCCGCCAGATCGTGCGCCGCTATCTGATCGCCGAGCAATTCGTTGTGACTGAAGCCGTTGACGGTCCCGACGCTCGGGCGAAGGGCCCTGAAGGGTTCGATCTGGTCGTCCTTGATGTGTCAATGCCGGGGATGGACGGATACGCGGTGCTCCGTCGTATACGAGCAACATCGATGGTGCCTGTCATTCTCCTCACCGCCCGCTCGGAGGAGGTCGACTTAGTTGTTGGTTTGTCCTTGGGTGCCGATGACTACATCACCAAACCGTTCAGCCCGCGAGAACTCATCGCTCGCACCAACAGCGTGTTGCGCCGCTCTCGGTCAGTAAACGGCTCAACCGGGTCGGCCACCGACGTACTGGTACGAGGCGAAGTCACTATCGATTTACAGCGACGAGAGGTGACCCGTTCCGGTACGACGGTTGAGGTAACGACTCGGGAGTTCGATCTTCTTGTCGCCCTCTCGTCAGCGCCGGGGCGCGTCTTCAGCAGGCGCCAGTTACTGGAGCAGGTTTGGGGTTACGACTACTACGGGGACGACCGGGTGATTGATGTGCATATCCGGAACCTCCGCAAAGCCTTGGATGACGAGGCCGACGATCCGATGTTCATCGCTACGGTTCGCGGTGTCGGCTACAAATTTGTTGGCACCGATCGATGAGACGCCGCCTACGACGCCTCGATGTGCGACTGTTCGGGTCATATGCCGCAGTGGCGCTGATCTGTGCCGTCAGGTTCACCATGGTGTTTCGTTTCGCCAGCCGCAACGCTCTGCAAAACCACATCGCAGCGATGATCCGCGACGCCGGTAGTCACACCGGGCCGCAGGATATGGCGAACGACGCGAAAGCCGCCGTAGAACGATCGCTCAACTCGGCGCTACCTATCGCGCTTTTCGCCGGGCTCGCGGTCAGCGGGCTTGCAGCGGCGGTTGTGAGTCGTCGGATCCTGAACCCGATCGACCGAGTGCGCTTCGCCGCGCAACGACTCGCCGACGGGCACTTCGATGAGCGTGTCCCAGCTCCACCAGAAGTTGAACTCGCCGGACTAGCGAACGATCTGAACCGGTTGGCAGCAAGCCTCCAAATGGTCGAGGAACGTCGCGTCGCGCTCACGGCCGATATCGGCCACGAACTACGAACACCGCTCACGATCATCGAGGGAGTTACGCAAGGGCTCATCGACGGTGTCTTCGAGCCCACAACAGAGTCATACGAGATAGTGCTCACCGAGGTCTCGCGACTCAAACGCCTCGCCCGAGATTTCAGCACCATCGCGCAACTCAACGAAGGTGCAGTCAGTCTGCAGCGAGTACCAACCGATATTGGACAACTTGTCATATCCGTCGCCGACCGGTTCAGGCCGCAGTATCGGACGTCCAACATCGAACTCGTCACCGGCATCGCCTCGGCGCAATCCGAGACGTCGACCCTGATCGAGTCAGTCAGATCCTGACGAACCTCCTCGGCAACGCGCTCGTGTACACGCCGGCCGGTGGCCGGGTAACCGCTACCGGCCGTAGCACAGCGAGCGGTTTGCAGATCGCTGTCACTGACACCGGAATCGGCCTCACAGCGTCAGACACCACCCGAGTTTTCGAGCGTTTCTACCGCGTCGCTAACGTCGCACGACCACCCGGAGGCACCGGGATCGGACTCTCCATCGCCCAACGATTCGCACGTCTCCACCGAGGCGATCTCACATGTACCTCGCCCGGGCTCGGGCACGGCACCACGTTCACACTCACACTCCCGTAGACCGCGCCGGGTCCGTCAGGCGACAATGAGTTGGGCGTACATACCAGCCGCGTAGTGGCCCGGCAGGTTGCACACGATCTCGTAGCGGCCCGCCGGCAACATCACGGTGACCCAGCCCAATGACCCAGGAGCGATCCCGTCTCCGCCGCCGGCGGCGCACGTTGCTGCCGCCTCCCCGAGGCTGCCGTTCTCCTCAATCTTGGCGTCGGGCCCGATAGTTCGGGTGCCAACTATCTGCCCATCAGGTAGCGGCAGAATCACGAGTTCATGACTCACGCTGCCACCGTTGATCGCAACGAAAGACACCTGCCCAGCGGTGGCCGTGTTCTTGTCCAGCGAGACACGCATCATGCCACCACCCATCGAGCCGCCGGAACCGCGCATCACCGGGCCGCCCATGTTGATAAGTGTCGCGTCGATGACCGCACCGGGAAGTGCCGGTACCGCGCAGGACGAACCGGACCGCCACAGGGACTCACGCCCGAAGGCTCCGCCGGTCTCTGCGAGAGCGAGCACGGACAGCACAGCGAGGGTAACGGCTGCGGCCAGCACCGCGACCGTCGTCTTACGCGAGGTGATCACGGGAACGTTCCTTCAACAGATCATGGCGGCGGGCGTACTCGGCCTCATCAATCTCGCCACGAGCGAACCGCTCGTGCAGGATCCGCTCCGCGTCAATCGTGACTTTGGATGGGTTCACCGATGCATGATGATCATGGCGCGACCAGCCCGACGAGCGAATCACCGAAAGCACAATCGCGGCGATCAAACCCCAAAACAACACCATCATCAAGATCGCAGCAATCCAGTGACCGCCAACCCAACCGTTCCCGTGCCAACCGTCATCCATCATCTCAACGACCTCCTTCTCGCGATGATGCCTGCGGCGAGCGGCATCGGGCAGAGGACAACGTCTCAACCAAACGGGACCAACAGCCCCAGTGAACCGGTGTGTCTCGTTCTACTGCTCCCTGGACTTGGCCGAATGGTGGTCGAACGTTTGCACACATCCATCGAGGCGCAGCAGATGACGCGCTTCGCCATGTCAGCACCTGAGGGCCGAAGTTGCCGAAGCTGTTGCAATACCCCCTACCGGTATGTAGAGTGCTAATGCAGGTACCCATAGGGGGTATCTGCGACGAGGAGGATTTCGCCATGGTTGTCGAAACGTACAAGGTTGCCGGAATGACCTGCGGGCATTGTGTCTCATCGGTGACCGCAGCCATCTCGGGACTGGATGGTGTCGAGCACGTTGATGTTGACCTCGGCGCAGGGCTGGTCACGGTCAAGGCCAAGCACGGGCTTGACCGAGCGGACCTCGCCGCTACGATTGATGACGCCGGCTTCGAGCTGATGTCATCGTGACCACCGGCCAGCGTCTGGCCATCTTCGGCCTTGCGGTTGTGATCACCTTTGGCGCCGGAGCCGGCATTGGCTCGCTGGTCGGGCCAGTGGGCCCGACGATGCCTATGGAGCACTCGACCGGCGGCTTACCGTCGCAGGTCAACGGGTTGCGTCACTGAAATGACCACTGACATTGATGTGGGCGTCGACCCGATGGCTGGCCCGGCAGCGGTACCGAACGCGGTGAGCCTCGATGTCGAAGGCATGACATGCGGGTCGTGCGCTGCCCGTATCGAGAAGCGGCTCAACAAGCTCGCGGGCGTGACGGCATCGGTGAATTACAGCACCGAAAAAGCGAAAGTGACGATGACCGACCCGTCAGTGACCGTGGCTGCCCTCATCGCTCAGGTTAAAGCGATCGGTTACACCGCTCGAGCGCCACAACCCCCCGCTCCACGGCATGCCGTCGCACCGCATACCGGTCAGCACGACGCGTCGGGTGGCGATCAAGCCGACGTCGACTCGATAGCTGTCGCTCGGATCGTGCCAGCGGATATGACTACCCCGTCCGATCCGCATGCCGAGCACGCTCGCCTTCCGGGTGAAGAGCAGGCCCGTGCGCTTCGCTACAGGTTGCTGATCTCGGCAGCGTTGGCGTTTCCGGTCGTTGTGTTGGCGATGGTACCGGCGTTGCAGTTCGACTCATGGCAGTGGCTGTCGCTCACGTTGGCTTCACCCGTAGTCGTCTGGGGTGCCTGGCCGTTCCACCGGGCCGCTTGGGCCAATCTCCGCCACGGCGCGGCCACGATGGACACACTGATCTCGGTCGGCACGATCGCGGCGCTCGGTTGGTCGCTCTACGCACTGTTCTTCGGGACGGCAGGCGACCCGGCGATGCGACACCACTTCTCGCTGAGACCGGTTGTCGGCATGGGTGCAAGTCAGATCTACCTCGAGGTTGCCGCAGGCGTCACGGTCTTCATCCTGGCTGGCCGTTACTTCGAGGCAATCGCCAAGCGTCGGTCGGGAGCGGCACTGCGGGCACTGGTGGAACTCGGAGCGAAAGAGGTTTCGGTACTACGCGACGGTGTCGAGGTACGCACCGCGATCGAGGTGCTCGCGGTCAACGACCGTTTCGTGGTGCGACCGGGCGAACGGATCGCGACTGACGGCATCGTTGAAGATGGGTCGTCTGCTATCGACACCTCGATGCTCACTGGCGAGCCTGTCCCCGTTGAGGTCGGGCCGGGTGACCCCGTGTCGGGCGCGACCGTGAACACCTCCGGACGTCTTGTGGTGAAGGCAACGCGAGTCGGTTCCGACACCGCCCTCGCCCAGATCACCCGGCTCGTCGAGGAGGCGCAAACCGGCAAGGCCGCCATCCAGCGGCTCGCCGATCGCGTCTCTGGGGTGTTCGTCCCGATCGTCATCCTGCTGGCGGCCGGAACCCTCGGCTTCTGGCTCACGGCGGCCAGAACCGATCGGGCCACCACAGCGTTCACCGCCGCAGTCGCGGTGCTCATCATCGCCTGCCCCTGCGCCCTCGGTCTCGCCACCCCAACCGCGCTGATGGTTGGCACCGGGCGCGGTGCCCAACTCGGCATCCTCATCAAGGGTCCCGAGGTCTTGGAATCAACGCGTCGAGTCGACACGATCGTGCTCGACAAGACCGGCACCGTCACCACCGGCAGGATGACCCTTATCGATATTGTGCCTGCTGGCGCGAACACCGTCGATGATGTGGTGCGCCTTGCCGGGTCGCTGGAGGATGCATCCGAGCATCCCATCGCACAAGCTATTGCCGCTGGGGCCCGAGCACGCGGTGTTGCACTCGCGGCAGTCGAGTCCTTCACCAGCACGCAAGGCCTCGGCGTGCGGGGCGTGGTCGACGGTCATGCCGTCGTCGTGGGTCGTGAGCGTTACCTTGCCGATTGGTCTCTCCAACTGGACGACACGCTTCGCGCCGCCAGCCAGACAGCACAGAGCCTCGGCCACACCCCCGTGTTCGTCGGATGGGACGGTCAGGTTGGCGGCATGGTGGTCGTCGCCGACACAGTCAAAGACGACGCCGCTACTGTCATTGTGGATCTTCGCAAGCTGGGCTTGCGACCGATCCTGCTCACGGGCGACAACAAACGCGCAGCACAGCATGTCGCTTCCCAGTTGGGTATCGATGAGGTCATCGCCGAGGTACTACCGGCCGAGAAATTCGACGTTATCCGACGGCTCCAAGCCGAGGGGTGCGTAGTCGCGATGGTCGGTGATGGCGTGAACGACGCTGCAGCTCTTGCCCAGGCCGACTTGGGCCTTGCCATGGGGACCGGCACCGACGCTGCCATCGAGGCCAGCGATCTCACGCTCGTCGGCGGACAACTCCGATCAGTTGTCGACGCCATCCGGCTCGCTCGCCGAACGCTCGCCACGATTAAGGGCAACCTTTTCTGGGCGTTCGCGTACAACGTCGCCGCGCTTCCGATAGCAGCTGCCGGCTGGCTCAATCCGATGCTCGCCGGCGCGGCGATGGCCGTCTCAAGTGTGTTCGTCGTCACCAACAGCCTTCGACTTTTCCGCTTCCAGCCGACACGAAAGGCCCATTGAAAATGGCCGCCTACGAAATGCAGAAACCCGATATTGCGAAAAGGCTCGCACGTATCGAAGGACAGGTACGCGGCATTGCTGGGATGATCGAGAGCGACCGCTACTGCATCGACGTGCTCGATCAGATCTCCGCCGTTACCAAAGGCCTCCAAACCGTGGCGGTCGGCCTACTCCACGACCACCTGGGGCACTGCGTCACCCACGCAATCGAGGCCGGCGGACCCGACGCCGACAACAAGATCAACGAAGCTGTCGCCGCGATCTCCCGGCTCATGCGTTCCTGAACGTGTCGAGTTCCACCCGCGAGCTCTGAGCAGAACGGCATCACGCCATCGACTGGATAACCCCGACGAGGTGATGCACCTCTATGGCGGCAGCAGCGATAGCAACGAGCCACGCTGCGCCAAGGATGAGATCGGCTGCTAGCCAGCCCGATGGCGCCCGTTCCAGCAAGGCTTCCACTCGCCCGACCGTGGAACCTGCGCCGAACGAGAGCATTCCTGAGGGTCTTCGGTCGGTTGCGAGCGCTGCTCGGGCGATCGCAGTCGCGACAGCGTTACGGTCACCTATGGCAGTTGCAGCGCTCTCATCGGCCCATCGTTCGACGAGCCAGTCGAGCCGCTTCGTCAGAGGTTGCAACGGGGGTACCACGGCTGCCACGAGTCGACCGACGAGTAGATACCGGTGATGGTGAAGCCGGAGGTGTGCACCTTCGTGAGCAACCAGCGCGCTTCGTTCTACTTCGCTAAGAAGGCGAAGCATTCCTGTCGACACGACAATGTTTCCCTTGGACGCAGCCCGCCAGAGACCAGCCGGAACAGCAAAGGCGTAGACATCGTCGCTTTCCTCGATGTCGAGCGGGGTGCGGCCCAGCGCCTCGATGCGCCACACCCGCAAGAGTTTTGCAGTAATCCAACCAGCGCGACCGATGACCGACAACACGATAGCGAAGAGGATCGCCCCAGCCACGGGTCGATGATCGGCCGAGTGCCCAAGCAGCCGACGACACCAAATCGCGTGTTCAGCCGGGACCATCCAGGCAATGGCGTACACCGCTGCGGCCGTCACAACGGCGAAAGTAGTCAACAGCAATGTGGCTGCGAGGAGGCGGGCAGCGAGCACTACTCGGCAACGCGTCGACCAGTTCCATGCAACAACACCGGCGACGACTGCGGCGGCGGCGGGCAATCCGAGCAGGAACGTCATGTACGTGCCGACCGTTGCGCCAACAGAGAACGCAACGCTGCCGTTTCATCGGATGTGAGCGAGCCAACAAAACGGCTTATTGCGAGGTTGTGATCTGAAGCGACATCCAGCGCAGCGCGCATCTTGGAGGCGATCCAGTCTGCCTCGACGACGACAGCGGTGTAGCGGTGAGCTCGCCCCTCGCGTTTGCGTGAAAGCAGGTTCTTTTGCCACAGCCGCGTCAGAACGGTGAGTGCCGTCGTGTAGGCGAGCGAGCCGTCGAGTTCGGCGACTGCCTGCGACGGTGTGAGACCAGCGGGCGAGCGCCATGCCGCCCGCAACACCGCCAGTTCCAGCTCACCGAGGGCTCGCCGAGTTCCTGTTTCACCGTCGTCCTGCGCCATCACTGAAGTCTAACTCCCCGATGCTCCTACAAGGTGTCGGAGGTGTAGGGTGACGCCCCGTGTCAGGCCGACCCCCTCGCCAAGCGGCGCGTTACATCATCGCATTCCTACTCGCCCTCGTCTCGCTCGTCGGGTTTGCGCAGCCGGCATCAGCGCACAATTCGTTTGTTTCGAGCGACCCGGCCGATGGCGCTCGACTGACGGCGGTGCCGCAGCAACTCTTGCTCACCTTTGCGAGTCCCGTTGTTCTCGCCCAATTGCAGGTCGACTACACCGACGCCTCGGGTGTGCGGACCGCTTTAACAGGATTCGATTTCGGACCGTCTGGGCAAACCGACGTCTCCGTGCCAGTTCCGGCGGCAGCCAGCGGAGAGGTTTCGTTCCGGTGGAAACTCGTGGGAGCGGATGGACACATCGTGTCTGGGCGCGTCGGCCTATCCATCGAAGCTCCGAGTGTTGCTCCCGCGACATCGGCCGCACCGACCATTCCGCCGTCCGAGGCGCCTACAGAGCTAGCGGTAGAGACCACGACTGAAGCAGTTCCGACAATCGCCAGCGACTCGACACCCGCACCATCGGCAGTGAAGTGGCTGCTTCGCGTTCTCGGATTTCTCGGTCTGGTGATGGTCGGCGGAGCTGTCGTGACCTCGGCCATCTTATGGATTCCAGCCTGGCACGAGGGGACCGTTCGGCGAGCCGCAGGTTGGGGAATCGCTCTTATCGCTGGATCGGCAGCACTCAGCCTTGCCATTTTCGCCAAAGAAGCCACCGGACTCAGTGTCGCCCTCGGCACATCTCACGGCGTAGCCCTCCTCGCTCGACTGGTCATCGCGCCCTTGGTCGGCCTTGCGCTGTTCCAGTGGTACCCCGACGATGAGATGCAACGCTGGACCGGGATCAGCGTTGGGCTGGTGGCATTGGCGGCCACCTGGAGTTGGTCGGGGCATCCGAAATCGCTGAGTTGGCCCATTCTCGGCGTCCCACTCGACATCGCTCATCTCGTCGCGGGGTCAGCATGGATCGGCGGACTCGCCTACATGGGCATCATCGTCATGCGAACTGCGTCCGACGAAGAACAGACCGCAGCAGTGCACGCCTTCGCTCCGGTTGCCTCGAAGTCCGTCAGCATCCTCGTCGTCACCGGAGCGCTGCAGTCCCTTCGCATCGATGGAAGTCCGCTCAACCTCTTCATCACGGCCCACGGCCGTCTCCTGCTCCTGAAGATCGTGGTGCTCTGCCTCATGCTCTACGTCGCCAACGTGAACCGAACCCGGGTGATGACCCGATTCCGCCACAAGCAGCCAACCCGAGGCGCTCGCACCATGCTCCAGCGCGCCATGGTCACCGAAGCCGTGGTCGGAATCGTGATTCTTGCCGTGACGGCTGCCTTGGTTGTGAACAGTCCGCCGCCGGCCTGACACCAAATCCGACGACTGTCAACTACACTTCGTAGGAACAACGAAAGGACTCCCACAATGAAACGAAACCTCTTCACCATTTCTGCCCTTGCGGTCGGGTTGCCGCTCGCCGCTTGCGGAAGCAGCACGAGCAAGAGCACCGCGACCACGGTGATAGCCGGTGCCGCTGCCAAGGTCGACTCGTTCAACGACGCCGACGTTGCCTTCGCTCAAGGCATGATCCCCCACCATGAGCAAGCAGTCGAGATGGCCGACATGGCCCTCGACCCAACCGCTGGCGCTGGGCCGAAGATAGCGGCGCTCGCCAAGGCCATCAAAGGAGCACAAGACCCCGAGATCGCCACAATGAAGGGTTGGCTCACCGGTTGGGGCAAGGACGCCGCCGGCGGAATGACGGGCATGGATCACTCCACGGGAGCCATGCCCGGCATGATGTCTGGTGCCGATATGACCACGCTCGGCAAAAACAAGGGCGCCGAATTCGACACTATGTGGACAACCATGATGATCGCCCACCACAAGGGTGCGATCGACATGGCCAACACTGAACTTAAGTCAGGCAAGGCCGCTGAAGCGAAGGCGCTGGCAACAGCCGTCATCAAAGGTCAACAAGCCGAAATCGACCAGATGACTGCGATGCTTAAAAGCTGAGGCAGGCAATCCTTTGTGGAACTGGTCAGCGCCGTCGCGCTGACCAGTTCTCGTTTTGGCCAGGATCTGGCGGCGTCACGGCGGCTTGATGGCCGCCGAACAGGGCCGCAGAGTCCAATCCCTGCAGGCCTCGACGGCATCCGTTTGAGAGGTGGACGGCGAGGCCAATACTACAGTTGGGTTACAACTCTGACAGTATGTAGTTGATGAGTTCGCACCGGTGGAGAACAGCAGGCGTACTGGCGGTCGCCCTTCTGACGGTCGTCACAAGCGCGCGCCCAGCCGAAGCGAGCCCCTCTGATGACAAGCGGGCAGAAGCAGCGCAGATCGCCAAGAAGCAGGAAAAGCTCGTTCAGCGCGGTGAGGTTCTCAACGAGCGCAGCAAAGCAACCAAACTAAAACTGGATCAACTCGCAGCAGACCTCGCCACAACAAAAACGGCCATCGCATCCCGGACCGAGGAAGTCACCGGCATCCAGAAGGATGTTGTCGCATTCGCGGTGAACACCTACATCTACGGTCAACACGGGGCGATCTCAGAAGTTGTAGACGGGCTTACTGCAGATGGGCTGGCGTCCGCCGCCGGACGCGAGGGATACGCGGCCCTCATCGTCGGATCGGCAAACGACCAAGTCGACCAGTTACGCGCTGTTCGTCAGGACACCGAGCGCCTCAATCGCGATCTGTCGAGCAAACAGGCACAGTGGACCAAGCTCGATGCCCAGATCGCCAGCGAGCAAGCGGACATTGTTCAGATCAAGGACGACCTTGCCAAACTCTCCACGAAAGTCAGCGGCGAACTCGTTCAACTCGTCGCGCAAGAGACTCGCCAACGCGAGGAGGCCGCCGCAGCGAAAGCGCGGGCCGATATCGAACGGCAACGTCAGGAGTTCGCAAAGGCAGCCGAACGTCAGCGGCTCGAAGCGGCCAAAGCGGCTGCCGCAGTCAACGCCGAACTGGCCACGAAACGGGCTGCTAGCGACGCCGCAGCGCGGGACGCTGCGGCACGTGTTGTACAGACAACCGTAACCACGGCCCGATCAACCGGTGCGGCCGCACCGGTCCGCCGGCCGGCGACAGCCCAGACACCTTCGGTCAACGACCTGCCGACCGCGCCGGCGCCGAACCCGGGGGCAGCGACGGCTATCGCCGAGGCGATGCGACAACTCGGCAAACCTTACGTTTTCGGAACCAACGGCCCCGATACCTTCGATTGTTCTGGGCTCACCCAATGGGCCTGGGCCAAAGCTGGCGTCGCGATGGATCACTACACCGGCTCTCAAGCCAACCAGTTCCCTCGGATCTCCTTCGACCAGTTACAACCTGGCGACCTCGTTTTCTTCAACGTCGACCTCGGCCATATGGGCATGTACATCGGCAATGACCAAATCATCCAAGCCCCGAGAACTGGCGACGTCGTAAAGATCACCACGCTCAACCGAGGCAATGTTGTCGTCGCCGTACGACCCGGATAGCCACCTTCGTCCGAGCTCCAACGTCAGTTCGGCGAAGGCCCTCGACCGCGGGAGAACAGTGACTCTTTCGATCGGGTGGGGGCCATTACTGGCGGGAGGGACTTCATGACTCGGTATGCCTGGGTCTGGTAATCTAAAGGTGCGCAATGTCGGGAAGCCGGTGTGAATCCGGCGTGGTACTCGCCACTGTGATGGGGAAGCGAAACTCGAAGGACCACTGGGCCACCAGCCTGGGAAGGTGAGTGGAGCGTTGATCCCAGAGCCAGGAGACCGGTTGCGCAAAATCCACGAGAACATGGAAGAGGCATAAAATGGCAATGGTCATCCAACCCGGCACTGACGCAGTAGCGATCGACATCCCCCGATGGACGTGGCTGGTTATGGCACTCGCCATGGTCGCCTCCTACGTCGTCGTGCAGGAAGGCGGCTGGCTGACCTCCCATTGGATGGTGCTCCACGAGGCGTTCCACGACGGCCGCCACGCCCTCGGTTTCCCCTGCCACTAACCCCGCTACTCGTGTGAACAACATCAGG
>JAYTKG010000248.1:0-9037 GCA_043730435.1 Acidimicrobiia bacterium
CAAGATCGACTGGTTCGCGCTGTCTCCTCTGCTCATTCTGCTCGGTGGCGGTTTGCTGTTGATGGTTGCATCTGCACTTACCTACGGCAAGTGGGTGAAAGGTGCCTTCGCGTTCGTCACCGCATCCATTGCCGGTGCGGCTGGCACGCTGGCCATCATTCTGTGGCACAAGGTGAACGACGGCGGTCCTCGCAACCTGGCCAAGGGTGCACTCGCGCTCGACGGTTTCGGCCTGTTCATTACCCTGTTGATCTGCGCTTCGGTGCTGCTGACCGCACTTTTCTTGGATGATTACCTTCGTCGTGAGGATCTCGACGGCGTAGAGCTCTATGCCCTCATGCTGATGTCGGCCGTTGGTGGGGTCATCATGGCGATGGCTACCGACATGGTGGTTCTTTTCCTCGGCCTCGAAATCCTTTCTATCGCTTTGTACGTCATGGCCGCCAGCCATCTCAAGCGGATCGACAGCCAGGAGTCGGGCATCAAGTACTTCGTGCTCGGTGGCTACTCGTCAGCCTTCATGCTCTACGGCATTGCCCTGATCTACGGAGCCACGGGCTCCACCAACTACCGCAAGATCGTGGCCTTCCTCAGTGCCAACGTGATCTTGGAAAACGGTCTGCTCATGGCTGGCATGGCACTACTGCTGGTTGGCCTCGCCTTCAAGATTGCGGCCGCGCCGTTCCACTCCTGGGCACCCGACGTGTACCAGGGCGCACCTTCTCCGGTCAGCGGCTTTATGGCCTCGGCCGCCAAGGCCGCCGCCTTCGCCGCCATGCTGCGCGTGTTCGTCATCACCTTCGCTACTCACGTGAGGGACTGGCGTCCGGCCGTGCTCGTGCTCACGATTCTCACGCTGGTCATCGGCTCGTTCCTCGCAGTCGTGCAGACCAACGTGAAGCGCATGCTCGCCTACTCGTCGGTGAGCCATGCCGGGTTCATGCTGGTCGGCTTGCACGCTGCCAGCCCCACCGGAACGTCGGGAACGCTCTTCTACCTGTTCACATATGCCGTTGTGGTGCTGGGTTCGTTCGGTTGTGTCACGCTCATCGGACGCACCGGCGATGCCGATCACCGCCTGTCTGCCTACCGTGGCCTGGCCAAAGAACGTCCCGTGCTCGGCTTGGTGTTTGCGATCTTCTTACTCGCTCAAGCCGGTACGCCGTTGACGAGCGGTTTTATCGCCAAGCTCAGCGTGATTCGCGCGGCGGCCGAGAATCACAGCTACACGCTGGCCGTCACGGCCATGTTGTGTGCCGTGGTGTCGGCGTTTCTCTATCTGCGCATCGTCGTGACGATGTTCATGACCGATAGCGAAGCGGGTGACGATGATCGAGAGAAGATCCGGGTGCCGCTGTCGGCATCGGTCGGCCTTGCTGCTGCGTTGGGCTTCACCATCCTCGCCGGAGTGCTGCCGGGCTGGCTGCTCGACCTCGCCCGTCACGCCCTGCCGATCGCACTTGGCCGCTAGCACGGCTGTTGGCGGCCGTCGGTCGACCAACCTGAGCCGGAGTTTCGCTTTCGCCCGCGCTGAGCTGTGACGGATACCACCACCGAAACGGTGACTGTTTACGTGCCGTTTACAAACCTGTGACCGTGCGTTTTTCGTCGTCCCGTACAGTTCGGCGTCCACTCCCGTGGCTCTCCAGAAAGGCCCCAGAATGATTATCCGTGAACCCCTCGTAGACCGCGTTGCCGTCACCTTTCATCTCGATATCGACCGGCCCGTTTCCGTCGTTGGCGACTTCAACGACTGGAATCCGCTGAGTGATCCGTTGACCCCGCTCGCCGGCGGGCTGCGTACCCGAACCATCGAACTGGCCCCAGGCACCTACGCCTTTCGTTACCTGGCCGAGGGCGGCCACTTCTTCGACGATACCGATGCCGACTACCTCGCCCATAACGGCATCGGTGAGACGCATAGCGTGCTCGTCGTCAGCGTCTCTGCCGAAGAGGTAACACCGGCTGCCAGCGATGAAGGCGACGAACTCGAGCGCATCGAAGGTATCGGTCCCAAAATCGGTGCCGCTCTTCGCGCTTCGGGCGTCACGACCTTTGAACGGCTCAGCACCGCCGGTGAAACCGAACTGCGCGCATCGCTCAGCTTCGCCGGTATCCGGTTGGCACCCAGCGTCGCCACGTGGGGCGAGCAGGCGCGATTACTCGCGGCCGGAAACGAAGAAGGCTTCCGTAAGCTCACCGACGCGCTCGTCGCCGGTCGCAAGGTCAAGTAGCAGCACTCGCATCGCTCGGGGTTGACGTTACGAGGCGGCTGTGGTCACCAACGGGTGGGACGCCAGCCGACTCGTCCGTCAGGTCGGACTTCTGGCAGCGTAAAGTCGCAAGGTGGCTGAGCTACCGGAAGTAACGGATGTCGTCGTCATTGGTGGGGGAATTGTGGGGGCCAGTATTGCCTATCACCTCGCCGAAAAACATGGCCGCGCGTCGGTGGTGCTTGAACTGCACCGGCTCACCTCGGGCACGACGTGGCACGCCGCTGGCTTGGTCGGTCAGTTACGCGCCACCGAGAACGCCACCAAACTGGCCCGTTACAGCCTTGAGCTGTACGACGCCATGGATAAGCAGTATGGCACCGGTTTTCGTGCGCCTGGTGCCATCTCGGTAGCGACGTCTGCTGCTCGTCTGGAAGAGCTGCACCGCACGGCAGCGATGGCGCGTAACGTCGGCGTCGAGGTTCACGAAGTCACGCCCGAGCAGATTGGCGAGATGTGGCCGCTGGCTCGCATTGATGATCTGGTCGGCGGAGTGCACATGCCGCAGGACGCATCGGTGTCACCCACCGATGCCACCATGGCACTCGCAACCGCAGCACGCGAACGCGGCGCGATTGTCGTGGAGGAAATCGAGGCGCTGTCGTTGATAGTCGAGCATGGCAAGGTCACCGGAGTGGAGACCAGCAAAGGCGCCATCCGCTGTAATCAGGTGGTGCTCGCGGCCGGACTGTGGAGCCGTGACTTTGCGGCCAAACACGGGGTGACGGTGCCGCTGCATGCAGCCGAGCACTACTACGCCATCACCGTTGAGATGGACGGGATTACGCCCGACCTGCCCATCCTGCGTGACCCCGACTCGTGTGCCTACTACAAGCCTGAGACGGCCCAACTCCTCATTGGATTGTTCGAAGAGTTGGCCAATCCGTGGCCACCGGCTGGCGTGCAGGCGCACCTTGATGGCGACGGTTTCATCACGCTCGACCCTGACATGGGTCACCTCATGCCGCTGCTCGACACCGCCTTCAACCGGGTGCCGGTGCTGCATGAAACCGGCCTGCGGCTCCTGTTCAACGGGCCGGAGTCATTCACACCCGATGACCGTTACGTCATCGGCGAAACGCCCGAGATCAAGGATCTCTACGTTGCCACCGGGTTCAACTCCATCGGCATTCAATCGGCGGGCGGCGTCGGTTGGGTGCTGGCTGACTGGATGACCAATGGTCACGCGCCGATGGATCTGCACGATGTTGACGTTCGCCGCTTCGAGCCATTCCAGCGCAACACCCGCTACCTGCGTGAACGCACCACCGAGACGCTCGGCCTGCTGTACGCGATGCACTGGCCGACCCGCCAGTACGCGACATCGCGAGGTGTGCGTCGTACCGCTGCGCATGATCGGTTGGCGGCGTTGGGCGCCCAGTTCGGCGAGTTGTCAGGTTGGGAACGGCCGATGTGGTTCGGCACACCGGACGAGAATATCGACGCGTACGGTCGACCCGGCTGGTTCGTGCGCACGGCCGAAGAACACCACGCCGTGCGCACTGGCGTGGGCCTGTTTGACCAGAGCAGTTTCGGCAAGCTCATGGTGCAAGGTCCCGACGCCTGCAACCTGCTCGATCGGGTCAGCGCTGGTGCGATGGACGTGAAGCTAGGCAAGGTCGTCTACACCCAGTGGCTCAACGATGAAGCAGGCATCGAAGCAGACCTCACCGTCACCCGAATCGCAACCGACCGCTACCTGGTGGTGACGGGCGCCGGCACGCGGGTACGTGATCAGACGTGGCTCGAGAAGTCGATCGGCGAAAATCGTGCGACCGTCACCGACGTGACCTCTGCGTATTCCGTCTATGCCGTGATGGGTCCGAATTCGCGAGCGCTACTCAATCGAGTGTCACCGGCCGATCTGTCCAACGAGGCATTCCCGTTTGGCACTTCGCAAGAGATCGAGCTCGGTTATGCGCTTGTGCGGGCGACGCGCGTCACCTACGTGGGAGAGCTGGGCTGGGAGTTGTACGTGCCGACGGAGTTCTCCACCCACGTGTTTGACGAACTGGTCCGAGAAGGCGCAGCGGTGGGGCTGAAGCATTGCGGCTACGGCGCGCTGTTTTCCTGTCGGATCGAGAAGGGCTACCGCCACTTCGGCCACGACATCGGGCCCGATGATGATCCGCTCTCGGCCGGTCTCGGTTTCGCCGTGTCATACACGAAAGACTTCCGGGGCCGTGAGGCGCTGGAGAAGATCAAAGCCAACGGCGTGCGTCGACGCATGGTGCAATTCATGATCGACCCGGTGTCCGACGAGATCAAAGACGGCCATGTGCAACTGCACCACCACGAGCCGATCTTGCGCAACGGTGAGCCGGTGGGTTGGATCACGTCGGGAGGCTTTGGCCACTTCCTCGGTGCGCCCATCGGGCTGGGCTACGTGAAGCGAGCCGACGGCGAAGTCGTCACCCCCGAGTGGATCGATGAAGGCTCTTTTTCCATCGAGGTCGCCGGGTCCACCTACCCCGCCGCTGCCAGCATGCGCCCGCTCTACGACCCGACCAGCGCTCGGGTGAGGGGAACCTGAGGCATCAGACCCTCAGTGAAACCATCAACGAACTGCTCGGACGGGTTCTCAGCCCGCAGACAGCGCCTGTCACATCGCTTAGTGAACGAACCGGGCTGAGGACGATTCGGCTCGGCCGGGTGATTACCGCGGACGATGTGCGTGAGCTTGAGGATGATGCGTGACCGCGCTTCTCGATGGCAATGTGCTGATCGCCTTAACGGTCGACCTCGCCGCTTGGGCAGCGATCTACGCGAGCAATGCTTCTCGTTTCCAAGAAACCGCAACAACATCGCTGCCGAACTCCGAAGGTGATAGGCAACGGGAATGGAATTTCGCAAGCTCGGTGCATCTGGCCTCAGTGTTTCGGCGATCAGCTACGGCAACTGGATTACGCACGGGTCACAGGTGGAGGTGGAGGCGGCCAACGCGTGTGTGCAGGCGGCACTCGACGCTGGTATCACTACGTTCGACACTGCCGATGTCTATGCCGCCACGCGCGCCGAATCGGTGCTCGGCGACGCATTGAAGGGGCAAACCCGAAGCGAGCTTGAGATCTTTACCAAGGTGTACTGGCCCACCGGCAAGGGGCCGAATGGGCGCGGCTTGTCTCGCAAGCACATTATGGAGAGCTGCGAGGCGTCTCTTCGTCGTCTAAAGACTGACTACGTTGACCTCTATCAAGCCCATCGGTTTGATCGGCGAACTCCGCTGGAAGAGACCTTGCGGGCGCTCGATGATCTGGTTCGTCAGGGCAAGGTGCTTTACGTCGGCGTGTCGGAGTGGAATGCCGAGCAGATTCGAGAAGCGCAAGGACTCTGCCGAGAGATGGGTCTGTATCCGCTGGTATCTAATCAGCCGCAGTACTCCATGTTGTGGCGCGTGATTGAGGCTGAGGTTATTCCGGTATCGAAGGAGCTTGGGCTCAGTCAGATCGTGTGGTCACCAATTGCGCAAGGTGTGCTCACCGGCAAGTACCTGCCTGGCCAACCGTCACCCGCAGGCTCGCGGGCTACCGACACGAATGGTGGCAGCGACATGATCGCCGACTGGCTCCGGGATGAGGTTCTCATCGCAGTGCAGAAGCTGCGTCCGATTGCGGCGGAGGCCGGGCTTTCGATGGCGCAGCTCGCCGTGGCATGGGTGCTGGAGAACGACAATGTTGCATCTGCAATTATCGGAGCGACTCGACCCGAACAGGTTGTCGACAACGTGGGCGCACTCGGTCACAAACTGGACGCCGAGATCATGGCCAAGATCGATGCCGTCCTCGGTGATGTGGTCAGCACTGATCCGGCCCTCACCCGTTCGCCGTAGAATGCGGTCAGGCGGGAAAGGTCACTTCGGTGATGATGCCGCCGCGGGTGTTTTGTTTCAGTGAAATGTGCACATCGGCCACTTGCGGTGCGAGCGCTGCGATGGTGTCGTGCATCTCGATGGCGAGATGTTCGGCGAAGATGCGACGATCACGAAACGTCACCAACCACAGTTTGAGCGACTTCGACTCGATGGCGTGCGTGCGAGCAACATACGAGATGGTCGCTTCGTAGATGTCAGGCTGAATGCCGGGCACAGCGGGGCAGAGTGACTGCAGGTCGTTGGTCGTGAAGACGACACGAACCGGACGCTCGACGGCGAAGGTATCGAGGCCGCCGTACTCCTCAATGGGTACGAAGCGGCCGAGCATTGGTTCAGTCACGGCCGACAACGCTAATGGCTGCAACGTGGCGGGCCACATCGGCCGCTGTTGGTTGTCTTGTTCCGAATTCCACCGTGAACCATCGGCCCAGACCCTTCGTCATCATGGTGTCGGTCATAGAGCCGGGCACCCGGATGAACGGACGTTGGGCGATGCCGACCACTTTCGCAAAGCTGGCGCAGGTTGTTGTCAGGGTCGGGCGTTGCGGATCACAGTCGACGGTGTCGAGCGGTTGGTGGTAGCTGACCGCCCAGTCGAGGGTGCCGGTTGCGTTGATGGCCTGCACCAGTTGCAGCGCGGCCTGGTTCTCGGGCTCGCTCAGGGGATACGGACCCGACGAGTAATAGCCGCGAGTGGCTTCATACGGATAAAGGGCGCCTGGCCAATTGCGGTTCAGATCAACGCCGTGAGCATTCTGTCGAGAACCGGACGCGATACCGTCGGGGTTCAGCGTGTCAATCGTCCACAGGTCGAGGTCGGTTGGCAGCGTGGCCGTACCAAGGGCATCGACGACGCGTCCACCTGCCGGTTCTTCGCCGTGCATACTGCCGACGACCAATACAGTGCGGGTGGCGCTGACAGACGCCTTTCGGTGATGAGCGACCAGTGGCCGTCCACCGGCCGATCGGCCGAACACAAACGTTTCTGGTGCATCGTTCGGTGCAAGCGGAGTAACTGCCGGCAAAGGCGATCCGGTGAAGTATCCGGCGAGGTCGGCGAGCGCGTGTTCGCCTGCGAACGACGTGAGTGCCACGCCGGTCGAGGAAAGGTTGGTGATGGCTGCGTTGGCGACGGTTGCCTTCGGTCCGGGCGTATTCAGCGTGGACACCGACGGTAGCCCGGTACGCGCCGGGTAGGCCGTGAGGTAGCCCGGGGCGAAGGCGTCAATGGTGGTGTAGTTCATCCAAACGGCAGCGTGATCGGTGTCGAGCTCCGGTACTTCGATAGTGCCGCCCGGCCACACGAGCCCTGGCGCGCTTGTGCGCGTATCGAGCAGTCGTTGCGGGTCCTGCGGTACGAACAATCCTTCGCTCGTATCGTTGGCGCTGTTGCCGGTGAAGTAGCCGACTGCGTCAACGATGATGTGAGCGCCGGACTGCGTGTATACCTGAAAGCCACTTGCAGATACCGGAACGATGGCAAAGATGGCTCGAGTCTGTCGAGGCCCATCGGCGTTGCCGGTCGATGCCTGCGGCCGAGCAACTCCAGCGGGCCACGCGGTAAAGAATCCGGCCGCTGCAGTGTCGGCAAAGGTGAGATTGACAGCCATCGCCGATGCGTCGGGCGGCACCCCCGCCGGAAGTGGCACTGGTCGAGTTTGATTGGAGCGAACAGCGGCCGCACCGAAGGCAGCCTGGCGGGTATCGAAGATTCGGCTGGCAGACAACGCAACGTAGCGGCCGGCCGTGGCGTTAGAAGCCGTCCGGAACAGGCCGACCAGATCGACAATGACGTCAGCCTTTGCGTCGACATACACATCGACGGCGCCGTCTGTACCCAGGCGCACAACTGCTGAATTGGCTCGCGTCTCGGCCGCCGCAGCGACGTTGATGCTCGATACGTTCGGTCGTGGCGTGCCCGTCGGCCATACCGTCACGAAGCCGGCGGCGCTGGTGTTCACCACGGTGACCGTGAGGGCTGCGGCCTGCGCGGAGCCATCTACCGTTACCCGAACGGTGGCGGCATCGATGCGCTGAAACCCGCTGGGTGAGGTCGGGCGCGTATCGGCAAGGCGTCGCGGAGACACTGGCTGGTACGCCGTGGTTTCGTTTGATGGAACGCCGGCACTGGGAGTGATGTTCGGCGTGATTGGTGCAGCCGTTGCGGTGATCGACAATGACGCCGTGACGACCACTGCGAGCGCAGCACAGAGAACGACCCGAACTATTTTCAAGCCCGGCAGTGTAGGCCGATCTCATCGATACCGGAGTTTTCCGAGGGCGGATTTGTCGTTCTGCTCCGAGCATGTGGCCGGAAACGCACGGGCCTGAAACGGTTAGTGTCTGGGTTCAGTCCATTCCGCAGTAGGGGAGAATCATGGGTCGTTTAGATGGCAAGGTTGCACTCATCACGGGTGCAGCCAATGGTCTTGGTCGCGTTGCCGCCGAGTTGTTTGCCAGGGAAGGAGCCAAGGTTGTCATTGCTGACTTCGAAGACGGTGACGAAGTGGTTGAGGCCATTGCCGAGGCTGGGGGAGAGGCTGCCTACGCCCGTTGCGATGTAGCCGACGACCAGAGTGTGAAGGCAGCCATCGACTTTGCCGTCGAAGAATTCGGCGGGCTGCATGTTCTGTACAACAACGCGGGCATCAGCCCTGCCGATGACGATGGCCCAACCAACACGTCGGACGAGACGTGGACTCGTACGCTCGACATCAACGTCACAGGGCTGGCCCGCTGCTGCCGCCACGGCATCCCGGCCATGCTCGACAGCGGTGGTGGTTCCATCATCAACGTCGCGTCGTTCGTTGCTCACCTCGGTGCCGCCACACCGCAGATTGCGTACACCGCATCGAAGGGTGCGGTGCTCTCGATGACCCGCGAGATTGCCGTC
>JAYTKG010000249.1:0-13890 GCA_043730435.1 Acidimicrobiia bacterium
TTTGGCAGCTCCTGTGGAGATGTCAACGTAGCGCTCGCAACGGCGGTGCAGGCGTCGGCTTGTGTGCCCGGAGCGTTCGGGCCGCGCTCCATTCCTCTTACGACGCTTGGCGTGCACGCACCGGTAAATCGTGACGGCACGACGGCGGGAACCGTCGACCAAATCGTCGTCAACGACGGTGGCGTCTACGACAACATGGCCGATCAGTGGGAGTACCGATTTGCCCAGCGTGCGACGGAGTGGACCCAACTCAACACGGTGCAACCGAATCGGGCCCGCATGCTTTTCGTGGTGAACGGCTCGGGCGGATGGAACAGCGCGAAGCCTATTGGCCACGGCGCGCTTTCTCAGGAGTTGGCCAGTGTGCTTCGAGCCAAGGATGTGCAGTATGACGTGTCCACCGCCCATCGTCGGCAGGCGCTGTACGCAGCCTTCCGGGACGCCGAGAATTCGAGCAGGGATGCGGGCATCGACGGACTGTTTGTGCAGATCGTCGACAGCCCGTACCGACTCCCGAAGCTGCTCGGAACGGCGCAAACCGGGAAGAACGAGCCGCTCAACCTCCGAGCCGATGAAGCGTTCATCTTCCTCGACAATCAGGGCTACAGCCAGGACTGGTGGGACAAAACCGTGCACACGACCTCAGGGACCGGCACGGTACTTTCTGCGCTCGGCGTGCCGGTGGCGAGCGCACTGCTTGAACACGGCTACGTGCTCACCATGATCAACGCCTACGTGCTCGACGGCCTTGGCGAGTTGCGGCCGATCGACCGGCAACGCTTTACAAGGTTGTGCTCATGAGCAACTCGTACTCGTCCGAGCCGTCCGTTGAGGCCGTCGTTCAACCGGCCACACTCCCACCGATCCCGGCGCCGCGTTCGCTGCATCCGTA
This sequence comes from Acidimicrobiia bacterium, assembly GCA_043730435.1. GTDB lineage: Bacteria > Actinomycetota > Acidimicrobiia > Acidimicrobiales > Ilumatobacteraceae > JANMCE01. The sequence continues at coordinate 893 of JAYTKG010000249.1, forward strand.
TCGGCGTCCGTCGCGACGACCGCTGCAAATCTTTGCGCTCGATCCCATGCGCATCGACCGTGGCAAGTCCGGTCGCGTCACGCCTCGAGCGACTGTGTACGTGCCGTTCGAGGATGACCTGAAGCCAGGCCCGCGGGGCCGCCGCATCCGGGTCATCGATTACGACGGCGTGCACCAGTGTTACTACGAGCCAATTGACCTCAACCATGCCGACGTGCTCATTCGTGACGGACTCGCGCCTACCGAAACGGACCCGCGTTTTCATCAGCAAATGGTCTACGCAGTCGTGGCCGGGCTGTGGGCCGACTTCGAAACCGCCATCGGACGACGGCTCACGCTTGGCCGCAAGAAGTTCCTGACCATTTTTCCCCACGCGTTCTACGGCGAGAACGCCTTCTATGACCCGGAGAGCAGCTCGCTGATGTTCGGCTACTTCCGGGCCGACAGCACCGAGGCCGGTACCAATATTCCGGGGCAGATGGTGTTCACCTGTTTATCCCACGACATCATCGTGCATGAGACGACCCATGCGCTGGTCGACCGTTTACGACCAGACTTCATGATTGCCTCGAACCCCGACGTTGCTGCTTTCCACGAAGGCTTCTCCGACCTCATTGCCATCTTCCAACACTTCAAGTTGCAAGAGGTGCTGGTCCCGGCGCTCGCCGACAGCAGGGGTGACTTCACCCGATCCGAAGTGCTGCTCGGCCTGGCCCGGCAGTTCGGTTACTCGACGGGTGGCAAGGCCGCCCTTCGGTCGGCTGAGGAGGGCGACCCCGACCCTGCCAAGTACCGCTCTTCGGAAGAACCGCACGAGCGCGGCGCGGTGTTGGTGCGTTCGGTATTTGACGCGTTCTTGTCGCTTTACCAACAACGAACACAGGACCTAATCAGGCTGGCATCCGAAGGAACCGGGGTACTGCGCGAGGGCGCTTTGCATCCTGATCTGGTGAGCCGTCTTGCCAGGGAGGCCTCTGCGCTCGCCAACCAGATGTTCACGGCACTTATGCGGGCCTTTGACTACCTGCCCCCGCTCGATGTGACCTTCGAGGACTTTCTGCGCTCCATCGTCACCATCGACCTGCTGTTGTCACCGTCGGATGACTCCTTTCGCGTGGCAATTATCGAGGGCTTCCGCAAGCACGGTATTTACCCAACCACTGCGGGGTCGCTCGGCGCCGATTCGGTGGCGTGGGGCGGCCCGGGCAAAGAGATCAGCGGCTTCCCGTTCCATCGCGGGCTGCTCACCGACGTCATCAAGAGTCTCGACGCCGTCGACCCGGAAGGGTACGACGCGGTCGAGCATTTGTACGGTGCGGCCGACAAGGCAGCCAGCGCAGCAGCGCTGCTCGATGAGGACGACGGCAGTAAACAGTGGCAGAAATGGGCCGAAGAGCTTTTCGAATTCGGGATGGCTCACCGCAAGGACTTCTCACTCGATGAGGAGGTCGACCTCGTGGTGGAGGGAATGCACCCCACCATGCGCTATCGCGCCAACGGCCGCCCGACCATCGACATTGTCGTGCGCTACGTACAGTCCCGCGACGACCTGATCAGCGGTGACGATCTCAAGTTCGTGCCCAAGGGTGGCTGCACGGTGGTGGCCGACAGCAACGGCGTGGTTCGCTATGTCATCACCAAACCGCTGCCGCCACGCGAAACATTGACGGCCGACACTGCCTTGGCTGGGTGGGCGCCTGACGCGATACGGCGCCTGACCGAGATGCAGAACCGGCTGAGTCGCAGCCGGTCAAGCGATCCGGGCGATTCCTATCGTGCTGAACTCGGCGGCCAGGCGCTGCGTATCAACTTCGCCTTGCTGCACCGCGATCATGAGGAGGGGAACGACGAATGAAGATCGACATTCGCATGTACAACGTCGGCTTCGGCGACTGCTTCCTGGTGAGTCTGAGCGATGCGTCGCGCAAGCGTCCCTACCGCATGCTGTTCGATTGCGGAAGGTTGGCGGGATCGCGCCAGACCGACGTAGCGGCGGGGGAGAAGACCTTCGAGGCCGTGATAGATGAACTCATCAGCGATGTGCGCGATCCCGCTGACGACGTTGCCAAAATTGATGTGATCGTGGCCACGCATCGCCATCGAGACCATATTCATGGCTTCTCGTTGCAGGACAAATGGAAACAGGTGGAGGTCACCGAGGTATGGCTGCCGTGGGTGGAGGACCCGCAAAATCCGTTCGCCCGTTCGCTTGTGGCCAAGCAGGAATTGCTCGCCAACCGGACATTCCACGCCTTGACCGCGCTGCGGGCGGCGGGCGGCGCAACGAACAGTCAAGCCGATGCGGCTATCGACATCGCGTACAACTCAACAAGCAACGCCAAAGCCATGGCAACGCTTCAAAGCGGCAGCGGTTTCAAGAACGCCAACCCGCGGGTGCGGTACCTGCCCAGGGCGGGTCATGAGCCCGAACAACTGCGCGACGAGGAACTGGCCCACGTACTGCCAAAGGGCGTCATCGTGCATGTCCTGGGGCCGTCGCGCAACCCTGCAGCCATCAAGCTGCTCGACCCGCCAACAGGTGCGGCTTACGAGCCCCTGGTGCCCGCCATGCGATCCCTCGACGACACCACCCCCGACACCGCCGAGGTCGGGGCTCCACCGCGTCCGTTCGACGCAGCGTGGGTGGTGGACCCTGCGGCCTACGGATTTGCCGAGGGAGAAAACGCTTCGATCGAAAAGCTGATGACCATCGCCACATTGGAGCCGCTCGAACTGGTCTACCGGCTCGACAACGCCATCAACGGCACCAGCCTGGTCCTGCTGGTAGAAGTGGGGGACAAGAAGCTCTTTTTCCCCGGTGACGCGCAATGGGGCACGTGGAAGATGATGCAGGATAACCCCGTGACGTGGGAGCTGCTCACCGGTACAACCGTCTACAAAGTCGGGCACCACGGAAGTCACAACGCGACGCCGCGAAAGTTCGTTGAGGACTGTCTGTCGCCCGACAGCAACGGCGTTGCCCTCATCTCGGTAGCGCCGACCAGTTACGGCGGTGGCTGGAAGAACATCCCGCTCTCGACGCTCGTTGATGCGTTGAAAGAAAAGATGACGGTGCAGCAGACGTGGAGTGATGACCCGACTGTGACCGCGGTGCCGTACGACCGGCACGTGTTTTCGGCCACGGCCAAGATGGGCCGACCATGACCGAATGCAAACACATCCACGTGAAGGTGACGTTCGATCGCACCGGTTCCACCATCGCAGGTCTTTGGCGGCCGAATGAGGCCGAGCGCCAGGCATCATGGGAGACGGTGGTGGAGTTCGCTACCCGCATCACACTCGTACCGCTGCGAAAGAACGAAGGGCTGCTGACCGAGGCGCTCACCAGTCTGTTTACTGTGTTCAGCGAGGTGCGTGGCATCCTGCGCCGCAACGGCCCCGATGTCGCTCTCGACCGCCGTGGCGAGCTGTCGTATGCGTTGTTGGCCGGTCACCTGCTAAACCAAATTTTGCGCCCGGTGAACGCCTACTGGCATCCGCGTCTTGAACAGTGGCTCGAAACCCGTCCCGATGGCATGGGTCAACTGGAACGTGAGCAGGAATGGCCCCATCACGATGATTTGTTCCAGCTCCTGACGGACATCCGGCAGCCGCTCGGCGGACTGGCCAGCGTGTTCGCCGAAGCAAGTGGGTCGGAGGAATTTCTTCGAGCTCAGCTCGACAACGAGACTCGTTTGTACGAGCAGCTGCGTCGCCAGAGAGTTCAGGGCTGACCTTCGGGGCGTACAACCATCCAGGTACGACGAGCGCCGGACGAACTGACGCCTGGTCAGTCGAGGCGCTCGATGATGGCGGCATTGGCCAAGCCGCCACCCTCGCACATGACCTGGAGACCGTAACGGCCGCCCGTGCGCTCTAGCTCGTTGAGCAGCGTCGCCATCAGCTTGGTGCCCGATCCACCAAGCGGGTGACCGAGGGCGATGGCACCGCCGTTCACGTTCACCTTGCTCATGTCAGCTCCCAGTTCTTTCGCCCATGCCAGCACGACCGACGCGAATGCCTCGTTCACTTCGAACAGGTCGATGTCATTGATGGACATGCCCGTCTTTTCGAGGATCTTCTTGGTGGCCGGAATTGGACCCTTGAGCATGGTGACGGGGTCGGTACCGGCCAGCGCGAACGCATGGAAACGGGCACGCGGCTTCATGCCGAGTTCCTTCGCCTTCTCTGCGCTCATGATCAGTACAGCCGACGCGCCGTCGCAGATCTGCGACGAGTTACCAGCGGTAATAAGGCCGTCTTCCTTAAACGCAGGCTTCAGGGCAGAGAGCGTCTCGACGGTAGTGCCGTCGCGCACCCCCTGGTCCTTGGTAGCCATGCCGTCCTCAATCGGAACTGGGATTATCTCATTGTCGAAACGACCTTCGGCGACGGCGATGACCGCTCGCTGCTGGCTCTGCGCACCGAACGCATCAAGGTCCTCGCGGCTGAAACCGTACTCGACGGCAATCATGTCCGCTCCGATGCCTTGCGGCGGCAAGCCGGTAGCTTCGTAGCGGTCGAACATCTCCTTCGGGAATGGAAAGCCCATGTCCTTCACGATGGACGACCCCATGGGCACCCGTGTCATAACTTCGACACCAGCAGCGATCACGACGTCGTACGCGCCGGCCATCACGCCCTGAGCGGCGAAGTGCATCGACTGTTGGCTGGAGCCACACTGCCGGTCCACGGTGGTTGCCGGTACCGACTCTGGCCATCCTGCGGTCAGGACTGCGTTGCGGCCAATGTTGAGTGACTGCTGACCGACCTGCATGACGCAGCCCATGATGACGTCATCTACGAGCGCCGGGTCAAGACCGTTGCGGGTCTCGATGGCCTTGAGGACGTGGGCGGCAAGGGCGGCGGGGTGCCAGTCCTTCAACTGACCGTTGCGCTTGCCACCGGGTGTGCGTACTGCGTCGACAATGACGGCGTCGATCATGTTGGGTCTCCTTGGGAAGGGTTGGAAAGAGCATGCTGCAGATTGCTTTTCAGTCGACTCAACGTACCGTTGAGCGCCTGTCGTTCGGTCTTGCTGATGCCATCACGGAGTTCGGTCCGAAGCCGTTCGTCGATTGCACTGATTTGGCTGGTCATGTGGTTGCCTGTCTCGGTGAGCCCTATTCGCCACACCCGACGATCATCGGGATCGGGAAGGCGCTCAATGAGCTGAAGATTTTGCAGGTAGTCGATGCTGGCTCCGGTGGCAGCTCGACCCTGCTGGAGATGATCGGCAATGCGAGTCTGAATGACCGGTCCGAAATCACCGACATAAGACAGGATACTGGCCTGGGTAAGATTTAACCCGAGTGCTGCGAAGCGGCTGTCGTATGCCTCGCGGACGAGGCGGGCCACCGATATGAGCGTGGATTCCACCCGTAGCCACGGGGGAGCATCGAGTTCGTGGGTGGCCTCCTGCACGCCCACATATTGCATGGCGCCATACAATCTGTCAACATGCGAGAGGCCACCCTCGCCGAAGGAGAACGCGCAATGACCGACACGTTGACCGCCCCCACCGCCACGGACCTCAATGACTTCCGCGCCAAGTGTGTCGCTTTCCTCGAAGCACACGCAGCTGGTTCCGTCACCTCGTTGGACGATAATCGCGCTTTCGTCGCAGCTACGGCGGCGGCCGGACTGGGTGGCATCATCTACCCGCTTGAGTACGGCGGTGCCGGCCTCACGTCAGCGCACGACAAAGTGTGGCGAGAGGAGAAGGCCAAGTATCCGGCCCGCGATTTCGAGTTCATCATCAGCCATGGCATGTGCCTGCCGATGCTCCATGAATACGGCACGCCCGCACAGAAGCAAGCGTTCATGGCGGACATGATTTCGGGCAAGACGATGTGGTGCCAGATGTTCTCCGAACCCGGCGCCGGTTCTGATGTAGCGAGCCTGCAAACCAAGGCCGAGCGCGACGGTGACCAGTGGATCATCAATGGCCAAAAGGTGTGGACCACGCTGGCCCATCGCTCTGATTACGGCATCGTTGTCGCCCGCACGAACCCGGACGTGTCGAAGCACGCTGGCATCTCGATGTTCGTCATCGACATGAAGGCACCTGGCGTAGAGATCCGCCCGATTCACCAGATCGACGGTGGCAGTCACTTCAACGAAGTCTTCTTCACTGACGTGCGCATTCCCGCCGACTGGCTGGTTGGCGACCTCAACAACGGTTGGCGCATGGCCACCAGCATGCTCATGTACGAGCGCGTCGCCATCGGCGCCGCTACGTCGGGCCAGATCAAGCAGCCTCACTTCGACATGCTCGCCGATCGAGCCCGCGCCTACGGCTCACTCGCCGATCCGGCGGTGCGGGATCACCTGATGAGGCTCTACATCATGGAGTCGTGCACAGCGCTCGTTGCGATGCGTACCCGGGCCGAGCAGAAGGCGGGCAAGACGCCCGGGCCCGGCGGTTCGTTGGGCAAGCTGATGGGGTCGAACATTGCGTGGTTCTTCCGCTCTATCGCGCAAGGCATCGCGGGCCCTTCTTCTGTGGCCTGGTCTGCCGATGACGGACCCGCCAAAGAGTTGCAGCGCTACGTACTCAACACCTTCGCCAGCGGCATCGCCGGCGGCACCGACGAGATCCAGCGCAACATCATTGGTGACCGTGTGCTTGGCCTGCCCCGCGAGCCAAGCGCCGACAAAGATCTGCCCTTCAAGGATCTCAAGGTCGGTACTCAGCGCTAGTTCCGTCGGCTTGCTCGCCCGAACTACTCGCCGTGATAACGGGGCCGCTAGTGATGGTCGTGCTCGGCGTAGTGGCGAGCGAGGTGGTCGACGCCAAAGTCGTTGGTGAGGTCACGCCAGACTGTGCGGACATGGTTGGTGCCGCGCTGGGTGTTGTCGTATTCGGCGAGGAGCCGGTTACCGTGCACTCGGTAGTAGTGGGGCTGACCCGACTCGACTCCGCCTGCCCACGCAAAGGACAAACGATCGAGATCGGGCTCCGACGCGAACTTGGCCAATTGCAGGTCGGCCAGTTCGGTCGGGACCCGTTGGATGTACACGTCGAGCAATGCACGCAGTATCTCGCGCTGCTCCACGCTAAGCGCCGCTGCCGAAATCCCCTTAGGAGCTGTGGTGAACCGAAGAGCGGCGATGTGCTCGGGTTGAAGTCCGAGGAGACGCTCGGCATCGGCCTGCATCGTGTCCACACGAAGCGCAAGGGCATCGGTGAAGCGACTCCGCCAGATGTCACGGAGGTGGGGCGGCTCGTCCCCCTCGCCCACAACGGTGCGATTCCCGGTAACCAAATCCGCGGGGGCAACGGGGGACAGCAGCGCCAGAGCGAACTGCTCCGGGCGTAGAGCGTGGACAAGTTCGCGGCCGAGATCTTCGGCGGCTCCGAGCGGGCGAAGGAGGTGAGGTCCGAGCAGCGGCGCAGACGCCGGATCGGCGCCAAGAAAGCAAGGCGTGCTCGCAACAACCTGGCCGTCGACAATGGTGTGATTGATCGACACGTGATGGCCGCCGAACCGCCACGACCACGGCTGATCACCGGCCGGATCGCCGAAGACACGCACGTAGTAGAGGCCCGGGTCTCGCCCGCGCTCTCGTTCCCAACTGGCCACCCACCCCTCTACCTCGTCGAGCACGTTCTCCAAGCCAATGATGGTCGACACGGTCACATAGCCCGCTCGGGAAACGCCGGTGCGCAGCAGTTTCATGGCCAGGCGCTGCTGGGTAGGACTCATGCTCGAAAGTGCAAGGCCACCGTGGTCGGTGGGGGAATAGAACCACCGGCGACGCTCGTCGTCGGATGGAAAACCCCAGGCCGCCTGCGATCGTTGAGGTTCATCAAGGGCACCGAGAAACATCAGTGCTGCATCGGCCATGCGCGCTGCGGTCTGACTCGTCATCGACCTGGCTCGCGAAGGCCGAAGATCATCTTTGGGTTGCGAGGATCCCACGTATTGGTTACCTGCGAGTGTGTCCCGATTTGCCTGGTGCGATCTACCAATTGACGGCCGAGCGCCAACTGTTCCCGCTCGAAAACAACGAGCGCCTCAGGAATGCTCGACGCATGGGTGAGAGCGCCGGCCAAAGCCCACCCGTCGGCTGCTGCCTTGGCGGTTCCTGCGGCAGCATGAGGCCTCGCCACCCACCCAGCATCGCCGACCAGACACGTGCGACCGAACGCCATGGCATCAACCTCCACGTCGTAGACAACTTGCAGAAACGGTTGTTCTACGGCAACCACCGCGTCGGCGAGCACCTTCGGTAAGCGGGCCCGTGCGGTGGCACGCATCTCAGCGACATGATGCGCGCCCACCATGCCAGGTGGAATCGAAACGTCACGACGCGCGCCGCCCGTGTCGGTGAGCAGGTCGTCAAGGTCGCCACCCTGGAGATAGTTGCGATACCAAACGAAGTTGATCAGACGGCCGCCCGGTTCAACGGAGCCGTCCAGACCTGGAATCGGGTACACGAGGATGTGGCTGTTGGCGTAGACGAAGTACGAGAGAGCATCACCAAGCTGCTCCACGACCGTTGGATCAAGCTGGGATTCCGGCACCATGCCGCGCCAACCGACATAGCCGGAGTAGTTGCGCATCGCCTTCGGCACAAGCTCGGCACGGAACTGGGAGGTGATGCCATCGGCACACACGAGGAGGTCAACGTCGGTGGTGGTCCCATCAGAGAAATGGACGGTGACCGACTCAGCGTGCTCGGTCCGGCCGACCACCTCCCGTCCAAGGAGGTAGCGATCTGGTCCGAAGCACTTGAGTAGTGAGCGGTACACCGTGTTCCACGAACTCAACCGGTAGCGATGTTCAATGTCGTGCGCGATCGATCCATCACGATTGAAGTAGCGAATGTGATCAGTTGAAATGCTGATGTCATCGAGATCGACCCCGGCGCGCTCGGAGAGGTAGCGCGACGCATCGGGCAGAAAGCCAATGCCGGCACCACGCTGTTCGAGCTCGGCGCCCGAGCGCTCATAAATAGTGACGTCGAAGCCCGCATCTCGCAGCAACAGCGCGCTGGTGAGGCCACCGAGCGAACCGCCAACGACGGCGACTCGACCGGTGGCTACCACGGGCGCGGTGGGGTCACGGCGAGCCGAAGGTAGCGACCCGATCAACGTTGGCGATGAACAACACACGCCGCTCGTTGATTGCCGGGTCACGCAGACCGTAGGGCGGGGGCTGCTGGGTGTACTTGGTCCAGATGCGATCGAGCTGGGCCGTAACGCCAGGACCCTTCTCGGCATCGTCTTCGGAAATCTCCTCGACCACAGTCGACTTGATGCTGATCCAGTGGTAGGCGTTCTTTGGATTGACGAGCAGCATGGACAGTTGTGGATTGTTGCGCACCCAGTCGATCTTCTTACGGTGCGACGCCAGGTTCAACAGCACCTGCGAGCCGTCGTAGTCGAACCACATGGGTGTCATATTGACCCGACCATCGCCCCCGATCAGGCCGAGCACCACGGCGATTGGCTCGTCGAGCAGCTGCTTGTAGATCGGGTCGAGATCATTCAATGACTCGATCGAGTCGTGTGAGCCGACAGAGAACTGGTCGGGTTGCAAACCGGCCGAGACGTCGAGAAACTTGGCGACTTTGATTGACACGGCGTGTACCCCCAAGGTGACGAGCCATGTGTGATCGCAGTGATCACACGAGTGCGGAGCATACCCGCTGTGCCCCGTTGCGGAGACCGACTCAGGAGAACATCGGCGAATCCGCTCGTTCTAGTCTGACGAAATGACTCCTGAAGCGGCCACGTTCCAATCTCCCAACGCAGATCGCCGAACCCGAAGGCAGATGGCAACCGACCTCGTTGCTGCGTGGAAAGACGCTGGCACGCGGCTGGTCTTCGGTGTGCCAGGAGGCGGCTCGAATCTCGATGTGGTCGGTGCCTCCCAGGCGTGCGGCATGCGATTCGTTTTGGCGCATACCGAGAACGCGGCAGCCATCATGGCGGGAGTAGTTGGTGAGCTGACCGGCTCACCCGGCGCCTGCGTGGTTACCCGCGGTCCAGGAGTCGCGTCGGCGGCCAATGGTGTCGCCCAGGCATTGCTTGACCGCCAGCCGATGATCTTGGTGAGCGATTGCGTTGTTTCCGCGGAATACCTTCGGGTCCCTCACCAGCGACTTGATCAGGTCGCCTTACTGACACCGCTGACGCTCGGCTCGTACACCTACGGCAGCGACGAGACGACCGTGCCGAGGTTGGTTGTCGAGCGAGCACTTGGTGGCCAGCCCGGTCCGGTCCATGTGGACTTCGACCCGTCAGCAGATTCACAAGAACCACCTCTTGGTCCGTACCCGCCATCGGTCATTCCGCCTCCCGATGACATTCGGGCGTGGTTGGCTGCCAGCAGCCGAGCAGTACTCGTCATCGGCGTTGGCGCACTGTACGGAGGCACCGTTGCGGCCCAGCGAGTAGCGGCGGCACTCCGCGACATTGGTCTGACCCATCACACCCCCATGCTCACCACCTACAAGGTCCGTGGCATCGTGGCTGACAGCGCACCGTGGTGTGCAGGGGTCGCAACCGGCGCCACGATTGAGTCACCCGCTCTTCACGCCGCGGACCTCATCATCGGCGTCGGCCTTGACCCGGTCGAACTCATTCCTGCCGAGTGGCCCTACGCCGCGCCCGTGATCTCGCTCGATCCATGGGGCACAGATGCGTCGCCCTATTTTGTCAGCTGCGAAAAAGCGATCCGTCACGGTGATCTCGTGACTTCTCTGTTGGAAGTAGCTTCCGGGCTTTCCACCACCTGGGACCATGACGCTGGCCAGACGTTTCGTCAACAGTCCTTGGATGAGCTGGCCGCGGCAGTGCCGACCGTCGCTGGAAAGGTTTCACCGCTCGACGTCGTTCGAATGACTCGGGTCGTTGCTCCGGTGGGCACGATCGCGACGGTTGATGCTGGGGCACACATGTTGTTGGCCGTGCCCTTTTGGGAGGTTGACCAGCCCGGTGAGCTACTGATCTCAAGCGGATTGGCAACGATGGGCTTCGCTCTCCCCGCCGCCATTGCCGCGGCCTTGGTTCATCCGGATCGCGCCGTTGTTTGCTTCACCGGCGACGGTGGATTGGGTATGGTCTTGGCCGAGCTGGAAACGGTCGTGCGGCTTGGTCTACAAGTCATCGTGGTGGTGTTCAACGACGCCACGTTGAGTCTGATTGCGGCCAAACAACAGCCAACCGATCACGGCGGCCTCGACGCTGTTCGCTATCACCCGATCGACTTTGCTGCCGTCGCTCGAGGAGTCGGGATGAACGCCGAGTCGATCACGTCCACGAATGATTTCGAAGATGCGTTGAAGCGGGCCTTTGCTGCGAGTGGCGCCACCTTGCTTGAAGTTGCCGTCGATCCATCAAGCTACCCAGCCATCCTTGACGCAGTTCGTGGTCCACGTCATTAGCCAGATGATCTCCTACGCGTGCTCAGTCGTTTGACGAAGACAATCGCAGTCGTCAGACTCGACTCGTGACGATCTGTACGCTCGAAGAACTGCACGCGGCAACGGCGATTGTGCGTCGGTTCTTTCCGGCTACGCCGGCGTACTCATGGCCGCTGTTGAATGAGGCCATCGGTACCGAGGTGTGGGTGAAACATGAGAACGCCACGCCCACCGGGGCCTTCAAGGTGCGCGGCGGATTGCTGTACGCCGACACGCTCAAGCGAGAGCGCCCCGACGTCCGCGGCATCGTTTCCGCCACTCGTGGCAACCACGGCATTTCGCTCAGTTACGCCGGGCGGGCCTACGGCATTCCCGTCGTGATCTGTGTGCCGGAAACGAATGCGCTGGAGAAAAACGCGGCCATGCGTTCACTTGGTGCCGAGGTCGTAATCGGCGGAGAAGACTTCGACGCGGCTCGTGCCCGGTCAGCCGCGATCGCAGCCGAGCGCGGGTTTGAGATGGTTCCGCCGTTCCACCGTGATCTCGTTCGGGGCGTAGCGACCTACGCCGTGGAGTTGTTCGATCAAGCCGGACCGCTCGACCGGGTGTACGTGCCGATCGGCATGGGCTCGGGTTGCTCTGGGCTCATCACGGCACGTGACCTGCTCGGGCTGAACACCGAGATCATCGGTGTCGGTGTGGAAGGCGCACCCGCTCAGGCATTGAGCTTTGCGGCCGGTGAAGTTCGCACGACAGACGCAGTACGCACCTTCGTCGATGGTGTCGCCACCCGCTCACCCGACGCCGTGTCGGCCAAGATCATTCGTGAGGGCGCGGAGCGCGTCGTGGTTGTGTCCGATGATGAAGCCGCCGATGCCATCCGTCTGCTTTGGTCCACCACCCACCATCTCGCCGAACCGGCTGGCGCACTAGCGCTCGCGTCGATGTACAAAGAGCGTGAGTCAAACGCTGACAAGCGCGTCGCGTTCATCCTCTGTGGCTCCAACATGGACACTGCCATGGCAGCCGAGGTCCTCGGCGGCAAGACCCCGGGCTTCTGCTGAGGGCCGGTCCTAATCGGTTGAGTCGAGCCACGACAGGATGGCCTGCGTGTGTTGGCCGACGGACGGGACGGTGCCCATGGCGACGTCGATGCTTGAGATGTCGAGAGGTGGGCGCAACATGGTGAACGGACCTACGGGAGTGTCGACCGATTGCCATCGGTTGCGAGCGGCCAGTTGGGGGTGAGCCAGCACACCCCTCATGTCATTCAGCCGCGCCCAGGGGAGCCCGACGGCCTCGAGACGATCGATGAGTTGATCGGCCGTCATGGCGCTGAGTCGTTCGACGAGCAACGCGTCGAGCTCGGTAACGTTCACGACCCGTTGCGGGTTGGTGGCGAAACGCGAGTCATCGATCATGTGGGCGAGGTCGAGCGCGTTACAAAAGGTGACCCACTCGCGGGCGTTCTGCACGACGACAACAACATCCTGGCCGTCACCGCACGGGTACGGGCCGTAGGGAACGATGGTGGCGTGGCGGGCACCCGCCCGCCGGGGGAGTTTGTCGAGCGCTCGGGTGTAGGCGGTCTGATGGCCGAGCCACTCGAGTAGCGAATCGAA